>JBKQRF010000320.1:0-3276 GCA_052144055.1 Candidatus Limnocylindrales bacterium | reverse complement strand
GCAGCCCGAAGGCCAGCTGCTTCTGCTCTGCGCTCAGGTGCCCGCGTTGTCCCTGCATCAGCGCCCTCCTGTGATCTGCGTCCATTCATCTCACAGGACTCGTTGCGCTGACGATTTGAATCCGCCGAGTCGTTCCACCGAGTGGCCTATCTTCGCACCCCTAGCCCACGCGGTACTCGACCATCACCGAGGCGCTTCCTGCCCCCAACTGCTGACCGCCAGCCTCACACCATCCGTTGGAAGTCGGCACTCGTTTAATAGGTCGCGTACCCGGTCACCGCGGCCTCGGCGGCCGCGAGGTCGGCCAGATACTGGCGATCGAGCACCTCCGCCTGGAGCGTCGCCCAGAAGGCCTCCACCTTGCCGTTCGTCCAGGGCGCGTCGATCTGCGTCCGGATGTGGTGGATCCCGAGCTCGGCGAGCGTCCGCTGGAAGCGCGTGAGCAGGCCCTCGAGGAGGATGACGAACGGCGTGCCGTTGTCACTCATGAGCTCGAGCGGCACCCCGCACAGCTCGATGACCTCCTCGAGCGCCGCGAGGATGGGTCCGGCATGGCGCGTCGGGAGCGCGCGGATGCCGAGCAGGAACCGGCTGTAGTCGTCGACGAGACCGAGGAAGTGGCAGCTCTGGAGGGGCCCGCGTCGGGCCTGGAAGAAGAACGGCCCCTTATAGATCGATGTGCCAGAGCTCGTTGGGCGAGCTGCGCTCGTAGCGCGGACCGGGCACGCGCGCGACGCTCGGGCGGCTCGTGCCGTAGCGGGCGAGCAGGCGGTCGATCGCGGCGTGGCTGACGACGATCCCGCGCCGACCGAACTCGGCCGCGATCCGGTGGCTGTTCCAGTAGCTCAGCAGACGGACGAGGATGATCGCGCGCTCCAGGTCCGGAGCGAGGTCCGTGTGGTCACCGAGGCGTGGCCGATCGACCAGCCCGGCGATCCCGTCTCTCGCGTAGCGATCCCGCCAGCGAAACAGGGTCGCCCGCCCGCAGCCGACGCTGGCGGATACGGTATCCGCCGCCTCACCGTCGGCCCAGCGTCGCAGCGCACCCATCCGTCGTCGCACGGTCGGGGCGACGCTCGAGGAGCGGACGCTGGTCGGCGGTCGCCCACCCTGCGTGGCGAGGAACAGGAAGTCAGGGCCCTCCTGGTAGTGGTTGCGCCTCGGTAGACGTCTCGGGTCGGACTTCAGTGGCACGCGCACCTCCTCCGGCGCGCACGCTACCGAGTCTCATTTGCCCCGAGGAACTTTACTAAGGCGGGGGTCGCAAGGCATGTGGCCGTCTGTGCGCGACCCATGACCAAGGGGCGCGAGGCCAAGCCGAGGGCGGAGGCGTTCGGTTAGACCGAGGCGCTCGCGCTCCGTGCCCGCGCCCAGCGGTACCGGGTGGACCGGGCGTGACGCCTACACTGCGGGGCCGCGTTGGGTTCGCGCTAGGCACACCCCTGTCGAGACGCCACGCTCAGTGACGCCGGACGCGCAGGTCCTGTCCGCCGATGCCTCGTGCCGTGAGCGCCGCGCCAAGTCCGGCGAGGTCATCGACCGTGACGTACAGGTCCGTGACGCGGAAGCGCCCCACCCGCACAGGCTCGTGGAAGTGCAGACACACCCCGCCATGGGCGCTCCCCCCGAAGGACAAGTCGTGCGTGCCGAGGGAGCGTCGCACGCCCACGGCGCGCCACCAGCGGTAGGGGCCCGTGATGTCCCAGCGAGTGATGTTGGCAAGCGGCGTCTCCGCTCCGACGAAGCCGAAGCGCGCCACGAGGCGCTGGTCGTCGAGCCGCACGACCGCGCTGTCGGGGCGCACGCCGAAGATGAGCAGGATTAGCCGCAGGCTGGGCTGGAGACGGATGGGGAACTCGACGACGGCAGAAGGCCTGGCCTCTTGCTGGCTCACGTCGCGATCCCGACCCGCTCCAGCACGACCACCGGGATGACGCGGCTGGTCCGTGTCTGCACGTCGTTGAACTGCGGGTTGAGCGCGATGAGGCGCTCGCGCTCCTCTCCTTCGGTCACCCGCGCCCGCGCCCTGAACGTCTCCCCGCCTACCTCGAACGTCACGATGGGGTGGGCGAGGAGGTTCTGGTACCACGCGGGATGGGTCGGTGCCCCGCCCTTGGAGGCCATGATGACGTAACGATCGCCGTCGCGGGTATAGACGAGTGGCGCGAGGCGTGACTGGCCGCTCTTCGCGCCAGTGGTCGTCAGCAGCAGCACTGGGCGACCGGCGAAGGGGCCGCTCGTGACCTGCCCCTTGTGCGCCCGGAAGTCCACGATGAGGGCCTCGGTCATGGCGGCGTAGGCGGCGCGGGGATCAGTGTCGGGCATGGGTCCTTCTCCATGGCTTGGGCCTGCCCCGATTCGACGGACGGTCTTGTTAGGCCGCCTCGGACAGGCTGCGCCGCTGCTCCTCGTATTCAGCGGGGGTAAGGTAGCTGAGGCTCGAGTGTAGTCGGCGCTGGTTATAGAAAACCTCGATGAACTCGAAGATGGACGCCCGGGCGGCGGCTCGGGTCGGGAAGGTCTGGCGGTGGACGAGCTCTTCCTTGAGGGTGCCGAAGAAGCTCTCGGCGACGGCGTTGTCCCAGCACTGGCGCGGACGGGAGAGCGACTGGCGGCCCTTGTGCGCCTCGAGGAGCGCCCGGAAGTCACCCGACGCGTATTGGCTGCCGCGGTCCGAACGAAACAGGAAGCCCTCGGTCGGGTGGCGAGCGCCGATGGCCATCGTCAGGGCGTCGCAGACGAGCGAGGCGCGCATGTGGTCGGCCATCGAGAAGCCGACGACCCGCCGGCTCGCGAGATCGAGACAGGTCGCGAGATACAGCCAGCCCTCGTGCGTCCGGACGTAGGTGATGTCGCCGATGTAGACGCGGTCGAGACCGACCGAGCCGGGAGCGAAGACTCGGTGCAGACGGTCGACCATGCTCGGTGCTGCTCCCGGATCGGCGATGGTGGTTCTGATCGTGCGACGGCGGGTTCGTCCAGCCAGGCCGTGCTTGGCCATGAGCCGCGCCACCCGCTTGCGGCCGACGTGCTCGCCGTCCCGGGCGAGCCCGGCCGTGATCCGCGGCGAGCCATACGTGCCGCGACTGGCTCGGTGGATCTCAACGATCGTGCCCGTGAGCTCCGTGTCCGCGCGGGCGCGGGGCCGGGCTCATGGCGATGCCAGACATAGAACGCGGAGCGAGAGACCTCCATCAGGGCGCAGGCCTTCGCCACCGTGCGCTCTGCTGCCTTCTCCGCCGCGATGAACGGATAGACGCTCACCGGGTCTCTCTG
>JBKQRF010000319.1:0-4495 GCA_052144055.1 Candidatus Limnocylindrales bacterium | reverse complement strand
GCAGCCCGAAGGCCAGCTGCTTCTGCTCTGCGCTCAGGTGCCCGCGTTGTCCCTGCATCAGCGCCCTCCTGTGATCTGCGTCCATTCATCTCACAGGACTCGTTGCGCTGACGATTTGAATCCGCCGGGCCATTCTCGCCGGATCCTCGTCGCGCTGGTCGCACTCGCCGTCGCCGGCTGTGGTGCGGCGCCGCCGATTGCACCCCCGAGCGCGGCCGGACCGCCGGCAGCATCGTCACCGTTCGGGTCGGCCACGACACCAGGGCGGCCGACCGCGTCGAGCGGCGGATCGCTGCCTTCGCCGGCGACGTCTGCTGCCCCATCGATCAGTCCTGCGCCGTCAGTCGCGGGCGCAGGAGGCGACATCGCCTGGACCGCCTGCGGGGCGCCGTTTGAGTGCGGGACCGTCCGTGTCCCCATCGACTACAGCCATCCGACCAGCGGCTCAATCGAGCTCGCCCTGATCCGGCTGCCGGCGACCGGCCCGAGGATTGGCGACCTGCTCACGGACCCCGGAGGCCCGGGCGACTCCGGCGTGGCATTCGTGCGGGATGACGGGCAGACAGTCTTCTCCGCGCGCCTGCGCGCCCGGTTCGACATCATCGGCTTTGACCCGCGCGGCGTGGGTGCGAGCGACCCGGTCGAGTGCGTAGACGGGCCGACGATGGACCACCTTGTCGCCCTCAATCCGAACCCCAGCACGGCAGCCGAGCGCCAAGCGCTCATCGATGGTGCGAAGACATTCGACGCCGGGTGCGAGGCGCACAGCGGCGAGCTGCTGCCGTTCATGAGCACGCTCGATGCGGCCAAGGACATGGATCGCATCCGGGCGGCCCTGGGCGATGCCAGGCTGACGTACCTAGGTTTCTCCTACGGCACCTTCCTCGGCTCGACCTACGCGAACCTCTACCCCACTCGGGTCCGGGCGTTCGTGCTCGACGGGGCGCTCGACCCGACACTCTCCTTCACCGACAGCCTGGCCGCGCAGGCCGAGAGCTTCGAGGGTGCCCTGTCGCGGTTCCTGGCCGCCTGCGCCCAGAGCCCGCTCTGCGCGTTCGCCAACGGGGGACAGCCGCAGGCCGCGTTGACCAGTCTGATGTCCCGCATCGATCAGGCACCGCTGCCGGCCCTGCGGAGCGGCGACCCACGGCCGGTGGGGCCCGGCGAGACCCTGACGGCTATCGCCGCGGGGCTCTACGACCAAACGTCCTGGCCGATCCTGGCCCAGGGGCTCGCAGCCGCGCAGAGCGGCGACGGCTCGATCCTGTTGGCCATGGCCGATGCCTATGACCAGCGCGCCCCCGACGGCACGTTCACGAACATCGCCGCCGCGAACACCGCGGTGACTTGCGCGGACTCCATCGTGCCGACGAGCGTTGCGACCTATGAGCGGCTGGCGCAGATGCTCGAGGGGCGCGCACCGTGGTTTGGCGCCTCTGAGGCATACAGCGGCCTGCAGTGCGCCTTCTGGCCCTTCCACCCGAGCCACGGGCCGGTCGTGCCGCGGGCTCGTGGAGCGCCGCCCATTCTTGTGATCGGGACGACGGGCGATCCGGCCACCCCGTATGCGTGGGCGGTCAAGCTCGCAGGCGACCTTGAGTCGGGCGTGCTACTCACGCGCGTCGGCGAGGGGCACACCGCGTACGGCGGCAAGAGCGCCTGCATCGATGCCGCGGTCGATTCCTACCTGATCTCGCTGGTCGTTCCTACGGCCGGTACCGTCTGCTCGTAAGCGCGGCATTCGCGTCGGGCGGTGGCGTCACCAGTCCCCGGCTCGGGCCTCGTCAAGACGCGGCACGCCCAGGACGTGCACGACGGCTGCCGCGGTGCCGTTGCGCCACAAGGCGCCCGTCGGGGCTGCGACCCCGGCTGGAAACTGTCGAGTCGCCGGTGTTGTGCGCCGGCGAGTGATCGGCCGCATCCCGATACCCGCGCATGGAGCCGACGCCTTCTGATTATCCTGCCGGGTCCGATGTGGACTTGTGCGTGGCAAGCGCGCGGCGATCCTGGGTGGCCGCTGTTGGTAGCTGGGAGCCGGTGGCGAAGCGAAGACAGTCTGGAAGGATATTGCGCAGACTGGTCGTCTCTCCACTCCTCACATCGTCAGGCCGTCCACGCGCCACAGGGCCGCGAGGCGGCTGTGAGCCCCATGACGCCGAGTGGCCCCTCCCTATCCGCGGACCCGGGCCTCGGAGCACCGCACCCGGAACTGTGGTCCGGGAGCCGCCCGCCCCTGGTTTCCCTGCCGAGGGGTGCTCGGAAGTACGTCCGCCGTTTGACCGTTTGGTCTACAGCCAAGGTGATCTGGGGCCATCTACCTTCGTGGGCACGAGGAAGGGGCGCAGGCTT
This sequence comes from Candidatus Limnocylindrales bacterium, assembly GCA_052144055.1. Lineage (GTDB taxonomy): Bacteria > Chloroflexota > Limnocylindria > Limnocylindrales > CSP1-4 > JAJYNJ01. Next base: position 2,146 of record JBKQRF010000319.1, on the reverse strand, counting down.
TGAAGCATGCGTGGGTGTTCGCGGCAACGGACCAGGGCCGCGGCTCGTTCGTGATCGCCGTGTGCGCCACCTGTGGCCTCATTCGGACCACGTGAGTACCCGCCGAACAGCGTGAGGGAAGGCTCGACCTGCGTGGTGATTGCCCGATCGGACAGCACGAGCGCCCGATGGCTGCCGTCCCGGCCCGCGTCTAGCTTCTCTTGCTGATGCAGACCGTTGCCTGCCCGCGCTGTTCGGGCCAAATCTGGGTTCAGGACGCCCTGACGAACGCGCCTTGTCGGATCGACGACGCGCAGGCCACGCAGGCCCTAACCGTCCGGTCCCTCCGCTGGACATGCGTTCGATGCAGCTACCAGGCCAAGCCCGACGGCATGGTCAGCTGGCGGCTCGGACCAGCAGCTCACCAGAAGTTCGTCGCCGCAGCGAAGCGCTCGCGCTAGCGGCCCCGACGCTCCCGGCTCACCGCAGCCCGATTCACGTCGTGACGCAGAGCGGCTGACGCCACCGCCGACTGCCGCCACCTGCGACCGCGCCCCGGGCCAGAGTCAGGTGGGCGATCGACCCCCAGCGTTCGTGATTCGCGTGGCGATCGGAACTGCCGTCATGTCCGTGTCCGGGACGACGCGCGGCCCGATAAAGCCGAGCTGCATCCAGTCGGCCGTGTCTCGGTTCACCACGATGGTCCCAAAGGATGTCACCTGCCTGACGCCGCCCGAGCGGTACTCGATCCACGCGTCGGAGAGCGGGATCATGGGCCGCCGTCGGTGGGCCCAGGCGAGCGGCTCCATCCCGGGCAGAGCATGCAGGTAGCCGCGGATGAGGTATGGGCCGGCCTCGACCGTGACAGGATGCGTCAGCGTGTGGATGCGCCGGGCTGGATCGCCGCGGGGATCATCGGCTAGGACCGCGATGAGTTCGTCGCGGGCGATCGGCACCTCGGCGGAGTGGACGGAGCGTCCGTCCTCGAGGCACTCGACCCGCACATCGCACAGCAGGAAGTCCCGGTGGGTGTTGAGGGTATCGCTCAGCCGGTCGCAGTCGAGCTGGATGTGCCCGGACACCCGGGAGTCCTCGGTGAACGCCATGAACTCGACCCAGGGCAGAGCGGGCGGCACAGGACCTGCATCGCAGAGGGGCGGCTCGGCTCCGAAAACTAGGCGCAGGCGCTCGCGCACGCCCCTTACGTGCGTCCCGTGCGCGCGCAACGTCTCGACCTCGCTCATGCGCCCAACATAAAAGCGGATGCGTATGGGGAGGATGAGGAAGAAGGACTCGCGCGAAACGCATTAGTACCGGGTCTCCGGCGACCGAAGGGGCAGTGTGACCGCCAGGCAGACGCGACAAGTGGTCCCGGGTGGACTTGAACTGAGCGATGAAGGGGCTCCAACGTCTGTCGGCTGGACACGCCGCCGAGAGTGAGATCCCAGGAGGCGGGGCGCGTCGGCTGTACTCAGGCCGCGGTCGACCGCGCCTCTGATGATGCGCATGAGGGTGGAACTCTGGTAGCCCGGTCGTACTGAACGGCCCAGCCGTCGGGGACCGGATCGCCGCGGGTGCCCAGCGATTGAACCCGACGCGCATCGGTCAGCTTGCCCCGCCGCCGAAACGCGCAGGCTGGTCGGAGAGGGGCGGGCACCACAGCTCTGGCCGCCGAGCGAGCCGCGCCCCGGGGGTCGCACTCCTCAGGCCGCGGTTGCCTCGACCTGTGGAGGAGGCCGCAGGTCCGGCGTGATGATCGCCGCCTGCTCGGCAGCGAGGGCAGCCATGATCTCCTCGAGTTCCTCTATCGCGGCGGCCCAATCGGGACTGTAGGGCACGTCGTTCTCAATCCGCCGACGCACGCGGACAAGGCGATCGGCCAGGTGGTCCCTGCTCATGCGACGACGATACGCCCCGGGGCGCAGGCGATGGACCCGCCGTTTGACCCCTGCGGCCCCGCACGTTCGGCTGCCTCGGGGCGAACGATGGTACGGGGACTAGCCAGCGGTCGCCCGGGGACGGGAAGTGGGTTCTCGACAGGCTGCTGCGCATCACCGATGCAGGCGGGGTGGCACGTCCACTCGTCGCCCCGCCACGGGCTCAGCTAGCTGTTCTTCCCCGTCAGGTTGTTGACGGGCACGCGGCTGATCGGCGGCTGCCCGGCGAG
>JBKQRF010000318.1:0-8279 GCA_052144055.1 Candidatus Limnocylindrales bacterium | reverse complement strand
CGGCCGGTGACCCGAGGCCGCCCACGCCGATGAGGAGCACACGCGACGCGAGCAGGCGGGCCTGGCCGTCGGGCCCGACTTCGGGCAGCTGGAGGTGGCGACGGTACCGCTCCGCCTGGTCTGGCCTCAGCACTGCGTTCCTCCTGCGCGCGCCTCTTTCGCTGCGGGCGGGCCCCTGCGTCGATGGTAGGCGAGACGGCTGAAGGACGCGGCGGGCACGTGGCCCTACGACGTGGTGGGATCGTGCGAGGCAGTTGGAGTAGGTTCAGGCGGCAGCCACCAGATAGGCGAAAGGATGACCCGCTGTACTCGCTGGCGGCATGGGGGTACCCGCTAGCCGTCATTGCCCACCTGTGAACCTGCGAAATGTCGGGCCTGCTAAGCTCTTTGTACGTCCCTCGATCGCGGCGCCCTGACATGGCCCGGCGGGGCGACCGTCGCGGAGGACCACGTGGCGCACACCCCTAGCGACTCGGTCGGGAGGCCGAACGCGGCGCCGTGGGCCCCCGCAATCATGGCGGCGCCGACAGCCGGCAACCGAACGTGATCAGCGGCGCGTCCCCGAGCCCGCTTCGCCGATCACGGCGCGTCGCCGAAGCCGTGGTCGGTCGTTCTGCAGAGCTAGCGGCGATCGAGGCCGCACTCGCGAGATCGCGCTCGGGGATTACCGCCCTGAGCCTCGAAGGCGAGCCCGGGATCGGCAAGAGCTACCTCCTGCGCGCAGACGCGTCGCTGGCTGAGGACGCAGGGTTCATGCCTGTGGAGGCGACCGCGGACGAGGAAATCCGCGGGCCGTTCCTGTTCGCCAGGGGGATTCTTAGCGCCTGGGCCATGGCCGCCCATGCAGGCTCTCCGGCGCTCGAAGCCGTCGACCGGGCCCGCGACGCGCTTTCCGGGCGCGATCCGGACCTTAGCGGCCTGCCACCCGACGAGCGGATGCTTCGCGCCCTCGACCAGGCCACGATCGCGCTGGGCACGATGGCGCGGGAGCATCCGATCGCCCTCCTCCTCGACGACGTCCAGTGGGCCGACACCGACAGCCTTCGGTTGCTGCGCTATCTCATCCGGACCGAGCCGACCCTTCCGATCCTCGTGGTCCTGGCTCTGCGATCCGAGGAAGCCGCCCTGGCCGGCGAGCTGGTCAACCTCCTGGCCGACCTCGAGCGCATGGGCATCGTTCGGCGAATGCGGCTCAGCCGGTTCCGCCAGTCCGAGACGGCGGAACTCCTCCGGCTCGGGCTTGGCGGGCAGGTCGAAGCGGCGAGCGCGGCGACGATCCACGGGCAGGCGGAGGGGGTCCCCTTCGTCGCCGTGGAGCTGGTCCGGAGCTACCGTGACGCCGGCTTGCTCCAACGGATCGACGGCGTGTGGCGGCTCGACCAGAAGGCCCGTCGACTCCTCCCCTCGGCCGTCCGGACCCTCGTCGACCGGCGTGCGGCCCACCTCGAGAGCGCCTCGAAGATCGCCCTCTCCGAGGCCGCCGTCCTGGGCCGGAGCTTCCGGCTGGAGGACCTCTGCGGCCTGCGGGCGCAGCTTGGCGATGCGGCCTGCACGGTCGCGGCGCTCGCGGACAGCGTCCAGCCGGCCGTCGCCGCCGGGCTGCTTGAGGAGCCTGGCGACGGCTCAGCCGCGGTCTACCGCTTCAGCCACGAGCAGGTGCGACAGTTCGCGCTCGGGCTGCTGGCCGCCGCGCGCCGGCGCGCGCTTCACGCGGCTGTCATCGACATGCTCACCGCGGAGGGCGATCCACCCGCCTCGCTCCTGCCGGTCCTGGCTCGGCACGCGCTGGCGGCCGGCGATACCGAGCGCAGTATTAGGTTCTCTGTCGGAGCGGCGGCGGCGGCGCTTGCAGCGAACGCCCCCGAGGAAGCGCTGAGGATCGTCGAGGAGGCGCTCCCAATGGCCGCGACTCGAGCCGAGCGCGTCGCTCTTCTCCGGGCGCGCGACGATGCGCTCGACATGTTGTGTCGCTTGCCTGAGCGTCTCGAGGGACTGGCTGAGCTCGCCGCGCTTGCCGAGGCTGCCGGCGACGGGCCGCTCGAGCTTGAGGTCATGCTCCGCCGCGCTGCCTCGCTGCGCCTCGACGAGCAGCACGACCGCGCTGCCGTCCTGGCCCGCGACGTCCGACGCCGGGCCGCGGTGGCAGGCGACCCCGGCCGCGAGCTGGCCGCCTGTCTCGAACTTGGCCAGGACTGCCTGCACATGGCGATCGGCGAGGGGTACACGCCTGGGTCGGGCGAAGCCGACCTGGATGCCGGCGCCGAGGCATATGAGCGCGCTATCGAGCTCGCCGAGCAGCTCGGGGACCGATCGAGCCTCGCGGCGGCCCTCCGTGAGCGCGGCGTCATCGGCCTAGCACGCATCCGGGCCTGGTTCGTCGACTGGGTCCGTACGGGCGCGCACCTCGGCGTCATTGAGCGCGTGGCACAGGGCATCGAACTCGCGGCGATCCTGCCAGAGCTCCCGATCCTGCCGCTCTTCATAGAGACGGGCGGCTTCCTCCAGCGGTCGCTGGAGCTGTACGAGAGCCTCGGTGATCGCCGCGGCACGATGTCGGCCGTCATCGCCGTGGCCTACCACAGCCAGGCAGCCGAGGTCCACCTGGGTGGAAACCCAGCGCAGGCGTTCGAGGAGATCCGGCGCCTCGCCGCCCAGATGCGGTCGCTGAGCCGGGAGAGCGAGCGTTCCACGGCGGAGGCTCAGCTGATCTACGGGGTCCACCTCTTCGCGCGCTCCAAGGTCATCCCGGACCTCGCCGTCTCGCGCGGTTCCGAAGCGTACGAGAAGGCGAGGGAGATCGGGGACCGGGCGATCGAGTTCCTTGCGGCCGGCGGGACCGCCATGGCGCTCCTCGAACTCGACGATGTGGTCGAGGCTGATCGTTGGCTCGACCGCGCGGCGAACGCCGCGTCTGCCGCCCCGAGCCCGCTGCGGGCCCGCCAGCTCGAAACCTGGCGAGGACTCCTGGCTGCAGCCCAGGGCGATGCAGCGACGATGCTCACGCACCTCGAGCAGGCCCGCGAGCTGGCGACGACCCAGGGGCGCCCTGCCGGGCGCTGTGAAGCGTCCGCAACCCTTGCGCTCCAAGCCGCTCGGTTGGGCGCTGAGTCAGGTGACCAGGCGCTCCTCGACGTCGCCGAGGCCGCGGCCGACGATGCCCGCCAACTCGCGCACCTCCTTCCCGGCCATCCCCTCTGGGGGGCGCAGGCGGACGCTGCGACCGCCGTCGTGGGCGACGCACGCGGAGATGGGACCCGGGCCTGCGACTTCGCGAGAGCTGCGCTCGAGCAGCGCGGAGCGGCGATGCGCGAGGACCCGCACCTCGAGATCTTCATCCCGTCGGCGCGGATCGTCCTTGGCGGCGGCACGCCGGAAGAGATTCGGCCGCTGCGTCAGGAGGTCCTGCGGCTCCGAGCCCTCATCGCTCAGCGCACCCTCGATGAGTCCGTTCGGGTGCGCTGGTTCCGCGGACCACTCGGTCGACAGCTGGGCGCGCTGAGCGAGGGCGTCAGCGCCGATGCCGGTGGTGCGACGGCGGCCTTCGTGCTCGATGACGCCGGCCGGGAACTGCTGCGGCTCGTGACCGACGGCAGCACCAACACCGAGATTGCCGAGGCACTCGGACTCTCGGAGCAGGCGATAGAGCGAGCGCTGGTCGAGATGTACGCGCGGCTCGGGGTGAGCTCGCGGTCCGAAGCGACGGCGCTCGCCCTGCGCGAGGGGGCAGGTCCGGCGACAGGCCCGAGCCCGCAGACCACTGGGGAGGACGCAGGTTGACGCTCCACGTCAGGATCGATCGCCCGCGGTGCATCGGCGCTGGCAACTGTGTGGCTATCGCGCCGACCGTCTTCGATTGGCTCAAGGGCGATCTGTTCAAGGCCGAAGTCCTCGATGCGGACAGCGTTGACGACGAGATGCTCCGGGAGGCGGCGAGCGCCTGCCCGACCATGGCGATCGAGCTCGAGGAGGTCGGGGACGTGCTGCCGTGGGCGCAGCGTGGCAGGGCGGCCGCGACGCGGCGGGTCCTCAAGACGTTCATGTTCACCGACATGGTGGGCTCGACGAACCTCGCAGTCGCCCTGGGTGACGATGCCTGGCAGACGCTGCTCCATTGGCACGACGAGACCCTGCGGGGCCAGTTCGCCACGCACCATGGTCAGGAAGTCGTCTCCACAGGAGACGGCTTCTTCGTCGGCTTCGATTCACCGGAGGACGCGCTCGCCTGCGCCGTGGCTATTCAGCGGACGCTCGCGGATCACCGCCGGACCTCGGGGTTCGCGCCGCAGGTCCGCATCGGCATCCACCTCGCGAACGCCCAGCAGGTCGGCCAGAACTACCACGGCAAGGGTGTCCACGAGGCCGCACGCATCGGCGCCGCCGCCGAAAGCGGCGAGATCATCGCTAGCCGCGTCACGGTTGAGGGCTCGCGCTTCGTGAGCTCGAATCCGCGCTCGCTTCAGCTCAAGGGTCTGGCCGAGCCGATGGACGTCGTCACGATCGAGTGGAAGTGACGGCTGGTTCCACAAAGTCCGGCCGTGAGACGGGCCGGCCGCAGGCCATGCCGCGCGGACCCCAGAAACGCCAGAGAAGCGGTCGCGTTTCGAGGAGCCCTGTCCCCTAGAACCGGCCATGACTGATTGGTCCTGGGTGTTACCCAGACACGACGCACCAATGGTGGCGGGCCCACGGTTGCGCTTCGTGCTGGGCTGCGCAGCCGACTGGTCCGCTCAGCGCCGCAGCGCTCGGTACACTCAGGGGGCGGGTTCCGTTGTTGGCAGAGGCTGAAACGTGCTCACGCCATCCGAGTTCAGCACGAAGTGGACGGGCAGCCAGCGCACGGAGCGGGCCGCGGCCCAGGAGCACTTCATCGACCTGTGCCGCATGCTCGGTCAGCCTACGCCCAACGAGGCCGATCCCACGGGTGACTGGTATGCCTTCGAGAAGGGTGTGGGCAAGGCCGAGGGCGGTGAGGGATTCGCCGACGTCTGGATGCAGGACCACTTCGCCTGGGAGTACAAGGGCAAGCGCAAGGACCTCGCCGCGGCCTACCACCAGCTGAATGGCTACCGGGAGGCGTTGGAGAACCCGCCGCTCCTCGTCGTGTGCGACCTCGATCGCTTCGAGGTGCACACGAACTTCACGGGCACTGCGCCCACGGTCCACCGCTTCACCCTGGCTGACCTTGCCGCCGACCCCGAACAACCGCTGCGCATCCTGCGCGCGGTGTTCACCGACCCCGAGGCGCTGCGTCCCACCAAGGTGCGCGAGGAGCTGACGGCGCAGGCGGCGGAGCGGTTCGCCGCCCTCGCCGCAGCGCTCCATGCCCGGGGCCACGAACCCCGCACGGTGGCGCACTTCCTGGACCGGCTCGTTTTCGTCATGTTCGCGGAGGACGTGGGGCTGCTGCCGAAAGGCCTCCTCGAGCGGCTCGCCGACGCCACACGGGGCAAGCCCGACGCGTTCGCCGCGCAGCTCTCCGACCTCTTCGGGAAGATGGCGCAAGGCGGTGGGTACTTCGGGGTTGAGCGCATCGAGTGGTTCAACGGCGGGCTCTTCGAGGACGCGACCGTCCTGCCGCTGACAGCGCCAGAGATCGAGACCGTGCAGCAGGTCTCGCACCTCGACTGGAGCCAGATCGAGCCGGCCCTCTTCGGCACCCTCTTTGAGCGCGGCCTGGACCCCGCGCAGCGCGCCCAGCTCGGCGCCCACTACACCAACCGGGCCGCGATCCTGCGCCTCGTCGAGCCAGTGCTCATGGCGCCTCTTCGGCGCGACTATGCCGACATGCAGGCGAAGGTGACGCAGCTCGTGCTGTCGGGCCGCAAAGTCACCGCACGCACGCCCGCAGACGAGAACCCGCAGCGCGAGTTCCAAGGGTTCCTCGATCGCCTACGGGTCATCCGCGTGCTCGATCCGGCGTGCGGGTCCGGAAACTTCCTATACATCGCGCTGCAGCTCTTGAAGGACCTCGAGCGCGACGCGATCTCCTGGGGTTCGCTCGTCCTCCAGACGCCGCAGCAGTTCCCGCAGATTGGGCCGCAGAACTTGCTCGGCATCGAGATCAACCCCTATGCCGCCGAGCTTGCGCGCGTGACGATCTGGATCGGCGAGCTCCAGTGGATGCTCAGCCGCGGCTTCTCCTATCGGCGCGATCCCATCCTGCAGCCGCTCGACAATATCCGCGAAGCGGACGCGCTCCTCGACCTGTCCGACCCGACTCGCCCACAGGAGGCCGCGTGGCCCGATGCGGACGTCGTCATCGGCAACCCGCCGTTCCTGGGCCACAAGGTCATGCGAGCAGGGCTGGGCGATGCCTACTTGAGCGCGCTCTTCGCGGTCTACAAAGATCGACTTCCCGCGCAGTCGGACCTGTGCTGTTACTGGCATGAGAAGGCCCGGGGCCAGATCGCCGCCGGGTGCCTTGCACGAGCCGGTCTTCTCGCGACCCAAGGCATCCGCGGTCAGGGCAACCGGCGAGTGCTGCAACGGATCAAGTCGAGCGGGAACATCTTCTTCGCCTACTCCGACGAGCCTTGGGTCCTGTTCGGCGCGGCGGTCCACATCAGGTACGTCGGCCAGGACAACGGCACCCAGACCGACCGCACGCTGAACGGTCGGCCCGTGACCGAGATCAACGCCAACCTCACCGCCGGACTTGACCTCACCCTGGCTCGCCGCCTCGCGGAGAACGCCGGCATCGCCTTCCAGGGGCCCGTCAAGGTCGGCCCCTTCGACGTCGATGGCGCCGTCGCGCGCGCACTTCTCGCCGCGCCGAACCCGGACGGGCGCCTCAACTCCGATGTGGTCCGCCCCTGGGCGAACGGACTCGACCTGTCCGGGCCGCCTCGCGGCATGTGGATCATCGACTTTGGCCCCGACTCGCCGATCGAGACGGCCGCCCTGTACGAGGCTCCCTTCGAGTACGTGAGGACCCACGTCGAACCCCGCCGGAGCGCCAACCGCAACGCCTCCCGTCGGGCGGCCTGGTGGCGCCTCGGGGCCAGCGCCGACGACTTGCGAGCTGCTCTGGAAGCTCTGCCCCGTTTCCTCGCCACCGTCCGCCATTCGAAGCACCGACTGTTCGTCTGGCTGCCCGCCGACACGCTCCCCGACAGCGCCCTGATCGCGTTTGCGCGCGATGATGACTACACCTTCGGTGTGCTGCACGGTCGCGCACACGAGCTCTGGGCGCGTGCGACCGGCACGCAAGTCCGGGAGGCCGAGTCCGGCTTCCGGTACACACCCACGACCTGCTTCGAGACCTTCCCGTTCCCCGATCCCTCCGAGGCGCAGCGAAGGGCCATCGCGGACGCCGCCCAGGATCTTGATCAGCTCCGCACTGGGTGGCTCAACCCGCACGGTCAGCCAGAGGCCGAGCTGCGAGAACGGACGCTCACCCATCTGTACAACGCCCGCCCAGCGTGGCTCGCGCAGGCCCATGAGCGCCTCGATCGCGCAGTCTTCGACGCATACGGCTGGGTCGACCAACCCAGCGACGAAGAGATCCTCCGGCGCCTTCTGGATCTGAATCTCGCCCATCTCGCGGCCTGACAGACCCCCCACCATCACCACGTCGTGCCGGTGTCAGCCGGCGTACTCTCTCTGGGCGGCCCGATCCTAGGTCGACATTGCTGACCGCGCGTTTGCTACGCCTGCAGCGTCGCCTCGACCGAGATCGCCACGTTCCCGCGCAGCGCCCGCGAGATTGGGCAGCCGTCCTTGGCCACCTCGGCGGCCTTTCGGAAGTCTGCTGCGTTGATCCCGGGTACCGCTCCGCTGACCTGGAGCTCCGAGCTCTTGACGGTCCACTTGCCGTCAACGCGGTCGAAGGTGACGGTGGCGGTCACCTCCAGGCGCGTTGCCGGCGTGCCTGCCCTAGCGAGGTCGCCCGAGAAGGCCATGCAGTAGCACGCCGCATGCGCGGCCGCGACGAGCTCTTCCGGGCTCGTGCGCCCGTCGGCCTGCTCGCTGCGGGCTGCCCAGGACACGGGCCGCGCTGAACGCGCCGCTGGTGGCGGCGCTGACGGTTCCTGATCCAGAGGCAAGGTCGCCCTGCCAGATCGCCGCGGCCCGACGGATGGCAGCCATCTCGTCCTCCTGTGTCCTCTCGCCGCGTCGCCTGCGCCGGCGTCAGGCCTGCGGGCGCCCGCCCTTCGTCTCCCAGAAGATGTCTGCGAACTGCTTGACGAGCGCCTGCAGTTCAGCGGCTGCCCCGGCGTCGACGCTTTGCTTGCACTTGCCCGCCTGCTTCAGGATGCGCCAGGTCAGGTCGTGCAGTT
>JBKQRF010000317.1:0-21571 GCA_052144055.1 Candidatus Limnocylindrales bacterium | reverse complement strand
GCTCAACGGGGGTGGCGAACGGATCGATTTCTTCGACGACGTGCTCCAGATCGAGCCTGAAGCGACCCCGGTTCTCCTCGTCGGGCACGATCACGCCACGGGCGAGCAGATCGGCGACCGCGTCGTTGGCAAGCCGGTAGGTCGTTCCGTCGTAGGTCAGGAGTGGACCGCGTGATCGTCGCACCATGGCACCTCATCCAGCCGCTGCGGTCCGGCTCCTGCACACGAGCATGCTCGTCAATGGTGCACCCGTCGCGCTACTAGGTAGGCCACCCGGGCGATGCCCCGGCGGGTGCATCATGAGAGCAGACGATGAACACGCCGGTCGTCCCCGTCTTCCGCCTGCGCTTCCCCATCACGGATGTGCCGCAGTGGGCGGCCCGCTACGCCTATGCCGACGACGCCGAGGTGGAAGCCATCGGGGCCACGGCCCGCATGCGCGGGTTCTACACGCGCGACGAGTTCCTCGCTGTCACATGCTGGAAGACACGGCGCGGCCAGAGCCGCTGTGCGCGCAACAGCCCGGCGCTGGTGGAGGAGACGACGGCTGCCGCGCTGCGGGCCTCGGACGAGCGGCTCCGCATTGGCACCCTCACGCTCCTCGACGGCGTCTCGATGCCCGCGGCCTCGGTGCTCCTCCACCTCGCCCACAAGGACCCGTATCCGATCCTCGACTCCCGCGCCCTGTGGTCGCTCGGGATCGAGAAGCCGCCCGCTATCTGCTCGTTCGAGTTCTGGCAGGAGTACACGCGCACCTGCCGGTCCCTCGCGAAACAGGCGCGAGTCTCGATGCGGACGCTCGACCGCGCGCTGTGGCAGTACTCGAAGGAGCAGCAACCGGCACTGGCGCCATCGGCTGCCGCGCGCCTGAAGCCGTTACGAGCGCCGACCCGTCCACCCCCACAGCGGACCAAGTCGGCGACCATGCGCGGCCTCTTCGAGGATGGTTGGACTGTCGCACAGGTCGCCAAGGTGCTCGGAGTGAACAGAGCATTCGCCTACGGCGTGCACCGGCGCTGGCAGGAGTCGAAACGGCTGCCGGAATGACGCAGGCGCGTCAGCGCGGCCCGCGCTTCCGAGCGTAACAACATGCCGCGCTCGGGCTGGTTTCCGGAGGGCGCCGATGGCCTGCTCCCCCCTGATGACAGGGCTGTCCGCATTCGAGAGTGCGGCGTGGGTGGCGTGTCCCCCCGCCATGGCTCGGTGTGGGTTTCGGCTACGGCGGCATCGGAGTAGTGGTCGGACGCTGCCACCGACGGTTCGTCGAGGCCATGCTGGCGACCGTGGCATCCCCCTCGGTGACCGCGCATGGCGCACGGCGGTCACGGATACCAAGACGTGCTTCTAACGCGAGACCGGCGACTGCAGGGGTAGCCTTTCACCTGTCGGCTATGTCCTCTGGCGATACCTTCTGTCCCCTCAGTGCCGCCTTCTGGCGCTCCCCGATGATCGCGTCGAAAACGAACTTGGGGACCTGGGTCACGCGCTGACAACCTTGGGCGACAGGCGCTCGATCAGGCCGTTGAGCATGTGCACGGCCATCTCGAACTGGACGACGGTCGCCTCCCAGATCACGGGATCGAGCCCTTTGGCGATCTCCTCGGCGGTAAACCCGGCGAGATGCGCGGCGGCGATGTTGAACTGGGCCACGGCCAGCGTGGCGTCCTTCCGGTTGATCTCCTCGGTCTTGCGCTGGATGGTGTCCTCAAGGATGACCACCTGACCGTTGCTCTTGCCGATGGGGTCCAGCCTGCCCGACAGGATGGCCTCCTTGATCTGCGGGGCTACGGCCGGGTCATTCAGCGTCTTGGTGGCGAGCCGCACCTCCGGCTCAGTCCAGTTTGCTTCGGCTGCCACGGTGGCCAGAGGCACTTGGAGGTCCGGCTCGACCGTGGCGATGCGGTACAGCGTCGCGTCCTCTAGGTGGTCGGACACCTTGGCGGGAAGTTTGGGCCGGAGGGCCACGGCATGATGAATATTCATCACCGTGGTCTGGTGGACCCCAATGGCGTCGGCGATGCGGCGCTCTGTCCAGCCCGGGAGCCCCAGCAGCCGCTTGACACCCTCGTTCCGCTCTGTGCGGGTGAGAGGCTTGCCATGCTTGGCGTTGCTAGTGATGGCCCACGCCTTGGCCTCGTCCCAGCCGCCGTCGTGCAGCGTGGCCTCCATCTCCTTGAGCCCAAGGCGCTTGGCTGCCGCGCAACGGTGGAACCCGTCGCCGACGAGGTAGCCGGGGGCCACCCTGAACACGTCGATGGGCGGGAGCGCGTCGAAGCACTCCGTGTAGTGCTCAATCAGGTCAGGGTCGAGTTTCTCCCTGATCTGGATGTCAGCGTCGATGACCAGATCGGTGATAGGGACTTTCACTTCTGCCTCTTTCTGGTTCAGGGGTGCTCGGGCAGCGGCGGCTCGTCCTTCGGCGTCTCCGTGACCGGTGCTACAGGGGCCTCAGCGCCGCCAGAAACGGCCTCTGGCGCGGGTTCTGTGCGTACGGGCGCGTCATCATCCGTCTTCCCGCTCAGGGAGGGTTCCGCGCCTAGCCATCTCCTGCAGCATGGCGGCCCGGAGCGCAGCGTACTCGGCGTCCGTCGTGGTGTCACCGCCCGCCTGCTCGGTGCGTGCGGCGCTCTTCTCGGCCAGCCGGGCCAGCGTCTTGACGTTCTTCTCGATGACCGTGGCGTAGGCGAGGAAAACGGCGGGTGGTGCCTTGGGATACGTGACACGCCTGCGAGCCCGTCCGACGTACATGACGTGGGGCTGGTTCCGCCGCTCCAGCGCGTCCAGCACCATGTCGAGGAGCCCGTCGATCAGACGCTCTTGCTTCAGATGCCAACGCTCGGCTGCTGTCTCAGTCGCGTATTTCAGATTTTCCTTGTGAACCGTTGATAAACCGGCCTCTTTGGACTTCTTCGTGATCCACGCAGCGCTGATGCCAGTCTGCCGGGAGGCCTCTTGCGGACCGAACTCCACGTACAGGTGCTTGGCCTGCTCGATCTGTTCGTCACTGTAGATGCGCGGTCGAACCACTAACCTCCTCGGCGTCGTCCAATGCACGTGGGTGACGCACTTCTGCGGCGCTCACAGCCCTGTTAGCCGTCGCCAGCCTGCCCATCCGCCGCCGAGCAGACACTCCGGCCGCAGCCCTGCGGATCGACTGCCCGGTCAGCGGCCACGGCGCCCCATTCCGACCGGTAGGCGCGGCAGAGAAGGTCGCAGGCCGCCCAGTGCGCGTCGTCCGGCGTGGCCGTTCGTTCTGGCCTGCTCGGCGTGCCAGCGACCGGACCGGCGGTACATGGCCAGAGCCTCCTCGCCGGGCGTGATCGTGCTCATGACGACCGACCTCTTCTCGCCGTGCAAATGTCGCAGACGAAGCGCTCGGCCTCCAGCGAATACCGGTGCCCCTTTTGATGCCCTCGTTGGTCGGCGCATGCCTCGGCGTGAACGTCTCGGCGGGCGTGGTGCATGGGAGCGTCGGGCAGGTTACCGACGAGGACGACGCCGTCCTCACGGCCGGTCTTGACGTCGAAATCCGTATCGTCGATCCAGTCCGCAGTGTCGAGCGCCTCGTCCGGGCTTGCCCCCTGCAGTCGCTCCTCGGTGAACTCGCCAATGACGTCCGGGTCATCCGCCGACTCGTCAGCCGCCCCAACCGGCTCTGCTGCGTGGGCGCCCGCCGACGCCTCGGTCGCGCGCTGCCCATACCGCTTCCGTCCGACTGCCACGAGGCCGCGCCGCCGGGGGTCGGCGTTCAGCCGGTGCAGCACCCAGCCGATCACCTCGTTGCTTTGCAGGCCCGTGGGCGCCTCCTCCACGAGCCGCGCCAGCGTCTCTGGCTCCACGCGGTTGACCTCGTCAACGAGCGCCCACTGCTTCTCCGACGGCGGGCGCTCGAAGCCCCGCCACTCCCACACGCGACGAAATGCGGCTTTCTCCGGCAACCGCCACCCGCCGTGAAATGGCTCGGATGCCTCACGCCACGCCGGGTCGTAACGCTTGGCGCGACGCCCCACGCGGATATCCGGCTGGCGTTCGCGCCCGTGGCCGCCGGATACCCGGGCGGATACCGGTGGGGATACCGGGGGTGTCGGGCGGCCAGCGGCCCCCGACTCCGTGACTTCTTCGTCATCTTCGTCCAACGGCAGTCCATCGGTGGAGTCAGTCGTGGACGACACGACGTGGTCGGTCGCGATACCAGAGTCAGTACGTAACGGAGGAGGTACTACCTCCTCCACCACGGCATCGGCATCGGTATCAGCATCGGTATCGGGGCTGGAGTCGGGCTGGCGATCATCCAGCCCGGCGGGCTGGTCTTCTGGCTGGTGTGCGGCACCTGCCCACCGACCACCCGCATCCCGCTGGGCACTAGCCGCCCGGGCCAGACCTCCAGCGGACGCCTTCTCAGCCTGCGTCGCCCGGTGGGCGGCCACCTGCTCCGCCGACCAAGCGAACGTGGTCCAGTTTGAAATCTGCCAGCCATCGGGTACCACGGTCCAGAACCCGTGCTGGACCAGTCGCTCCGCGATCTTCCGCCCGGCGCCACGCGGCAAGTGGACGGTCAGCCGCTGAAGAGAACGGACGCTGACGAAGCCGTCGGTGAGGTTGCGGGCGGACGCCGTGGCCGCCCGAACGAACAGCGCGAGGCCTTCGTCCCCCAGCGCCCCCCAGCGATCCGCCTCATCGAGGTCCAGTGGCAGCCTAATCTGACCAGTGCGAACGAGCGGCTGCTGTGTGGTCATGGCCGTGCTGGGCGCTGCGTGGACGGCGCCGCCGGGGGAGGGCTTCCAGCGACGGTTCGGCTCGCTACGTAGGCCGCGATTGCCGAGGCGGCAACGAGTCTCCGCCGCCGCGCCTTTATCGTGCGGATGCGGCCCGCGTTGATCTCTGCGTAGAGAAACGTGCGGGAAACCCCGAGGATGGCGGCCGCTTCGGCGATGCCCAGCAGCCGTTCGGGTGGGGGGGAAAACTGGCGCGGCTGCTCGGGCGATCTCCTCGCGGAGCGCGCCGGCGAGTTCAGCCAGCGCGGCATCGAGGCGGGCGTTCACTGGGGGCGCTCGCTGGGGGCGGCGCCCCGGTGACCATCGCGGGCGTCACGGGTCGCAGCACCGCTGGCTGCAACCGACTCGGCATCGGGCGGGGTGATGCGGCGGCGCAGCCCGCGCTCGATCAGGACAAGCGCCTGAGCCGCAGCCGACCGGCGCTCGTCGCGGGCGAGATCGCGGAGGCGCTCGAACGTGTCTTCCGGGACGGGGACCGGGATTGTGCGCATGACCTGTCTAGTGTCAAGCCAGAGTGCGCAATTAACCTTCGGCTAACCCGGACAATGCGGAAGTTCTTCGGCCCCGGTCAGGAGCGGCGACTACTTCTTGGTGCGTTGTCTGATCCACGGGACGAGGTCGCGGAACGGTCCCGGGTGCTTCCGCATCCGCTCCCGCAGCGCGCTCTCCGTGACGCCGAACTGATCGGAGGCGGGGTCGAAGGGTCTCGGATGCCAGTCGGCGAGTTGGCGAAGTGTCGGCTGCTGCCAGTGCTTCTCCCTGCACCGCTCGAGGGCCGCCGCGAGGTCGCGCCGGACGTCTTCGTCGGTCAGCGTCGGACGGCCTGCTGGCCTCTGACCGCGCCACTCGTTGTCACGCAGGAGGGGGATGGCTCTTGTGAGCACCCGACACGACAGGTCCGGGTCCGGGTCCGTTTCGAGACCGACGATGGAGATGCGTCCGATCCCCGTTCCACGTACCCATTCCCACTGCAGGACGGCAACGGCGTCCGTGTGGCGGATGACCGTGCGCACGTGCTGCCACGCGACCCGGCCGGAGGCGTGTAATTCACGGAGGGAGCCATCCGGGTTGTATTCGACCCTTCGCTCGCCACCCTCCAGCGTCCATCCGCCGAACGGGAAGTCCTCCGGGTGCGCGGTGCTCTCGATGAGTTCCACCGAGTAGGCGGCCCAGTCGGTGCCTTTCGGCAGTGGTACGCCGCCCCATCCACCTCCAACGGCGTCGTCAGGAAGTGATGTGCCAGTCTGGCGTGCGAGGTCAGCCGCACGCTCGTACAGCGCGTCTATCCGCAAATAGAAGTCTGCAAGTTCCGCCCAGCGCGACAGCGGGAAGGTGTCCCTGATCCGCTCGTCGGGCGCGAGCGGCGCGGGATCGGGTTGCCTCCGGTCGGCGTCCGTCAACTGACAGCCCCAAGCGCGCGGTCCATCGCGTAGGCAGCGTCACGCCGTAACTCAGGCACGATGGCACTGTAATGCGATGCCGTAATCGCGATCCCGCTGTGACCGAGCCACTCGGAGATCACCGCCAGCGGAACGCCCTCGGCCAGCATCAAGGTAGCGGCGGAATGGCGGAGGTCATGGAACCGGACACGCGGAAGACCGGCCGCCGCTCGTGCGCGTTGGAAGGTGTACGAGACGTGCTCTGGATGCAACGGCCTTCCCACGGCGTCCGTGAGCACCAAGCCGTCCCGGTCTTGCCACGCTGAGCCTGCAGCCTCTCGTGCAGCATCCTGACGATCACGCTGGCGGCGGAGCGCGTCGGCCGCCGTGGACGGCAGCGGGATGGTGCGGCGGCTGCGGGCTGATTTCGGTTCACCAAGCGCCCACGTATCGTCCACGGTGCGAGCAAGGGACCGGCGAACGGTCAAGGTGCCAGCCGAAAGGTCAACGTCGGCCCAGCCGAGCCCGAGGAGTTCGCCGAGGCGCAGGCCTGTTGACGCCGCGAGGGCGTAGATCGGCCCGTACTCGTCATCATGGGTGGCCTCGAGCAGGCGGCGAACGTCGGGCGCACTCAGGTACGAGATGGGCCGGTGCGGCGAGTAGGGCGGCCGGGCATCGCTCGCAGCGTTTCGTCCAACGAGTCCTTCGCGCGCCGCGTCGGCAAGCGCTGCTCGCAGCGTGGCGCGGATGTGGCGAGCCGTGAGGGGTGACACCGGGCGGGCCCGCCGACGAGTGTGGGTCGCGTCATGATCGCCGTCTAATGGCCGCCCTGCCGTGAGGAAGTCCCCAAGGGCTCGCTCGACCTCTGCCGGTGTGAGGCGGGCGAGAACGATCCGGCCGAGAGTCGGGATCAGGTGCAGACGAACGTGTTGCTCGCGCACGAGCCACGTGGAGGGCCGCACACGTGCCCGGTTCCGGCCGATCCATTCGGCGAGGTACTCAGCCACTGTGAGCGAAGGACCCGGGCGGGCGATGGTGCCGAGCCGTAGATCACGGCAGAGTGCGTCGAGCCGGTCGCGCGCTTCCTGCGCAGTGCGCCCCTGCACCACCCGGCGGTGTCGCTTGCCATCAGGGTCCGTCCACGACACAGCGCCACGCCAGCGGCGACCATCGGCTGTCTTGTAGACAGAACCTTCGCCGGGTGATCGTCGGCGGGCTCTGCGGGCGGTAGACTCGGCCACGGATGCGGTCCTCTCCTACAGGAGCGCAGCCTGACGGCCCTCGGCTCAATCCGGGGGCCGTCGCGCTTGTACGCTATTGTACGCCGCTTGCTACCACGTTGCTACCACATCGAGAGGGGCTCTGGATAGGAAAGAGCCGCGACAGGCCCGTACTCGTGCTCAGATTGTGGTGCCGAAGCCGGGACTCGAACCCGGATGAGGTTGCCCTCAACGGTTTTTGAGACCGTCGCGTCTGCCTGTTCCGCCACTTCGGCACGCTGAAAGGACTGGGGGCGCGGCGCCGACGATACCACGTGGTCGTCCAGCGTCATCGGCGGGGTGCTGCGCAGGTGAACTAGCATCGCGGCGCACCTCTTCGCACCGACTACGGGCGTCCAGCGTGATCGTGTCATTCTACCGGTCTTCGTAGCCGGCGCTTCCGGGGCCGCCGACACCAGCGGGGTCGGGGTCGGACCGCATGCTAGACTCGGGCGCCGGAGGAGGCTGGCCCCCGAAGCCGTGGAAGAGCTCGCACAGCCCGTCGGCCGGGCGGTCGATCCGTTTCGCGACCGCGACCTCCGGCTGGTCGAGCGGGCGAAGAACGGCGACCTCGATGCGTTCAACGATCTGGTGGTTCATTACCAGGACCACCTCCTCGCGATATCGACGCGCCTGACCGGCGACGTCGAGGCCGCGCATGACGCGGTCCAGGAGTCGTTCATCCGCGCGTACCGCAATTTGCACGCCTTTCGCGGCGACTCTTTCCGTGCGTGGATCGTCCGAATCGCCGTGAATGCGTCGACCGACGTGCTGCGCCTGCGGAAGCGGCGCCCAAGCCAGCCGTACCCAGAACGCGACGACGAACCTTGGGAACCGCCAGCCCTGGCGTCGGATGACCCGGAGCGAGTGGCGGTGCGCCGGGCCCAGACACGCGCTCTGTCAGCGGCGCTCGCCGAGCTGACCGAGGGCCAGCGTGCGGCGATCCTGCTCTATGACGTCGAGGGGTTCGACTACCCGGAGATTGCCCACCTCACGGGTGTGTCGCTGGGCACGGTGAAGTCGAGGATCCATCGCGGCCGGCTCGCGCTCCGGGAGCTGCTGCTGGATTCCATGGAACTCTTCCGCGACTGAGGGCGTCAGGAGGGCCGTGAAGATCGATCTCACCAATCGCGGTGAGCGCCCCGAACACGGCGCGCACGACCAGCTGCTCGTCGCGCGGTTTGCTGCCGGCGACGTGACAGATGCGGAGGCGGATGCTGCCCGCTCACTGGTCGCGTCGTGCGCTGACTGCCGCCTACTCGCATCCGACCTGCTCGCCATCGCCCAAGCGACCGCCGATCTGCCTAACCCCGTGCGCAGGCGCGACTTCCGCCTCACGCGCGAACGGGCGGCGGAGCTGCGCCGCCCCGCGGCCATCAGCCGGCTGTCCCGGGTCATCGACGGTGGCGAGGCCTCGCGCCGCCTGGTTCCGCTCCAACGTTTCGCCGTGGCCGCCGTGGCGATCGGCCTCGTCATGGCCGTGGTCAGCTCCCCGGCGGGCATTCCCGGGTTCTCGACGGGCTCAGCGGCGTCAAAGACGGCGGGCCAGACGAGCGAGCGTGGTGCAACAGTCCCCGCGCCTGGCCTAGCGGCGGCTCCCAATTCCGCTGCCCCGGCGAGCGCCGTGGCATTTCCTGCGAGAGCCTACCAGGCCACAGCCGGGGCGGGACTTGTGGGCGCCTCGCCAGGGACTGTCGGCGTCCAGAAGCCCCTCATGGCCCCATCAGCAGCTGCCCAGCTCGTGGGCGCGGCCCCGGCTCCGCCGGCGGGCCGCCAGGCACCATCTGCACCGGCTGAGCCAGCCTTGGCGGCAGCGCCGTCGTCGGCTGCGCAAATGCCCTCGCCGGCAGCCGCGCCGTCGGCCGGCCGGGCGATCGGCAGCTCGGCTAGAACGTCCCAATCGTCGACGCTGACGGCGCTGGCCCCACCGCCCTCCACTCTCTCGGGCACAACGGGCCAGGCCGGGTCACAGGGTCAAGTCACGGCCAACAGCCAGCGGTTCGGACCATGGCAGGCGTGGCTTCTCATCGCCGCCGCCGGCCTGCTCGTCCTCGTCGTGGTTCACCTGCGAGTCCGCCTGGCGGCCTAGCGCGCACTCTGGGGCCCTGCCCGCCTGACCACGATACCCCCCGCGACCGGCCTCGCCCTGAGTCGGCCTTACAATTGTTTGGCTCGTCCCCATCGTGCGAGGTCCCCATGGACCGCCTCATGCTGCTCGACGCGAACGGTTTGATCTACCGTGGCTACTTCGCGCTGATCAACACCCCCCTGACCACTAGCCGCGGCCTCCTCGTGAACGCCGTATTCGGCTTCTGGTCAATCGTGCTGCGCGGGTTCCAGGACGTGAGGCCGGACTACGTGATATGCGCCTTCGATCTGGCCGGCCCGACGTTCCGCCACGAGGCGTTCGCCGACTACAAAGCGACGCGGCAGAAGATGCCCGATGACCTGCGCGACCAGTTCCCGCGAGTGCGAGAACTCGTCGAGGCATTCCATATCCCCATCTACGAGATGCAAGGGTTCGAGGCGGACGACGTGATCGGCACCATCAGTCGACAGGCCGAGCTACACAACTTGAACACGACGATCGTGTCCGGCGACCTCGACATGCTCCAGCTCGTGACCGACCGAACTCACGTAATGACCACCCGCGGCGGCGTGCAGATGACGGTGACGTACGACCCCGCGGGCGTCCACGAGCGGTACGGGCTCGCTCCCGCGCAGATGATCGACTTCAAGGCCCTTAAGGGCGACACGACCGACAACATCCCAGGGGTGCCCGGTGTGGGCGACAAGACGGCATCGAAGCTCCTTCAGGATCACGGCAGCCTAGAGGGTATCTACGAACGGCTGGACGACCTGAGGCCTGAGTCGCTACGGGCGAGGCTCGCCGAGCATCGTGAGCAGGTGCTTGCGTCGCGCGAACTTGTCAGGATCCACCGCGACCTCCCGATCGACCTACGGCTGGAGGACGCCCGCGTTGGCGACTACGACCGCGACCTGGTGCTGCGCCTATTCCGCGAATATGAGTTCCGTTCGCTGATCGAGCGTCTGCCGGCGCTTGACGGGGAGCGTCAGCGGGAACCTGGGGCGCTGCTGCGCGACGCCGACGCCGACGCAGCCGGCGCCGTGCCCTCCGCCATCGTCCCGGGCCGAGAGCTCGTTCGGCGACCCCCGAGCGCGGGGCCAGGCATCGCTGGCCAAGGAGGAGGATCCGGGCTCCAGCTCACGCTGGACTTCAACGCGATCGCCGGCCCGCGCGCCGAGCCCGCCACGTCCATTGAGCCTGGGCCGCACGTTGAGTCAGATACGACCGGGGACCTCACCGCGCTCGGCGGGTCAGGAGCGGGCGGTGAGCCACCCCCGTCGTCAGAACCCAGTGGGGCCGCCGAGCCGGGCGCGGCATCGCCCCTCAGCGTGTCCGCCGCACCCGGAGAGCCCGTCGATCCTGCGTCCGCTCTCACCGACGCCGTGGTGGATCCCGGCCGGATCGAGCGGCTCGAGTCCGACTTGTCCTCGCTCTCTACGTGGCTCTCCGCCCAGCCCGAGCTGTCCGTGGGTCTCGTCCTCGACCACCCGGAGCCACGCCGCGGCGCTCCCGTCGGACTGGCCGTCGCCGGCGCCGACTGCCGGGTCGTGGGGGCCGGTCCTGAGTTCGCGCCCCGCCTCCTCGACGCGATCGTGCGATCCGGCCGACCGATCGTCGGACACGAAACGAAGCAGATCCTCGTGGCGCACATCGACGCCGTGGACCCGCGGGCCGAGCGGTCCGCGTCGGAGATCCCGCTGCCGCAGGTCGCCTTCGACACGCAGGTCGCCGCGTACATCCTTAACGCCACACTGCGCAGCCAGCCACTCGTCGACGTCGTTTTCGAGCGCCTGGGGGTCCAGCTCCCGGCCCGGTCCGACCTGCAGCCCTGGCATGCCGCTGCTCTGGAGGCGCTCGCCGTGGCTGCCGTGCACAGTCCGCTCCGGGAGGCGCTAGCGGCGGAATCGCTGGACCGCCTCTACGGCGAGATCGAGCTGCCCCTTATCCCGGTGCTGGCGGGTCTCGAGGCGACCGGCGTCAAGATCGACCGCGAGGCACTTGCCGCCCTGGGCGGGCTGTTCGGCGAAGAGATCGGGCGCCTCGAGGCGGAGATCTATCTCGACGTCGGCCACGAGTTCAACCTTGGCAGCCCCAAACAGCTCGAACAAGTCCTCTTCCACGAGTTGAACCTGCCCACCGGCAAGCGCACCAAGACGGGGTACTCCACCGACGCGACAACCCTCGAGGGACTCAGGCCGGCACATCCTATGATCGGCAAGCTCCTCGACTGGCGCGGCTACACCAAGCTCAAGAGCACGTACGTGGACGCGCTTCCCGAGCTGATCGACACGGACACGGGCAGGCTGCACACGACGTTCCATCAGGCCGTTGCCGCGACAGGCCGCCTTAGCTCGTCCGATCCGAACCTGCAGAACATCCCGATCCGCACCGAGCTGGGCCGGCGCATCCGTCGGGCATTCGTCGCGGGGGATCCGTCGTTGACGCTGCTGGCAGCGGACTACAGCCAGATCGAGCTGCGCATACTGGCCCACGTGTCGGGCGACGAGCACCTGCGTGAGGCGTTCGCGCGCGGCGAAGACATCCACCGGGCGACCGCGGCCCGCGTGCTTCACAAGGCGCCGGAGGACGTGACACCGTCGGAGCGGTCGATGGCGAAGATGGTGAATTTCGGGATCGCCTACGGGATGAGCGACTTCGGGCTCTCGAGCCGTGCTGGCATCCCGCAGCAGGAGGCGCGCGAGTTCATCACGACGTATTTCGCGACCTACAGCGGCATCAGCTACTACATGCTCCATATCAAGGACGTGGCTCGGACTCAGGGCTTCGTGACGACGCTCCTGGGCCGGCGCCGCTTCATCCCTGAGCTGAAGGAACGGAACCCGAACTTGCGCGCGGCAGGTGAGCGGATGGCGATCAACATGCCGATTCAGGGGACTGCGGCGGACATCATCAAGCTTGCCATGATCCGCATGGCGGACCGACTCCGACGGGAGGGGTTCCGCGCCCGGATGCTGTTGCAGGTTCACGACGAGCTGCTGTTCGAGGTGCCACGCGACGAGGTCGCCCGGCTGGCGCCTGTAGTGCGGGAGACCATGGAGTCAGCGATGCCGCTCGACGTCCCGCTCACCGTCGATCTCAAGTCCGCCGACGACTGGGAGTCGATGACGCCGCTGCCGGACGCGCCCCCCGGAATCTGACGCGGCCGCCCCTCGGGCGCGTTCGCGCCCGAGGACTACGCGCTCGGCACGTTCGGGCGCGGCTCCCGCTACCCTCTGAACATGCCCGAGCTGCCCGAGGTCGAGACGATCGCACGCGATCTGCGCCCGCTCGTGACGGACAGGACGGTTACGGGCGTGTGGACGGACTGGCCGCGGGTAGTGGCGCACCCGGACCTCGACGGGTTCGTGGCGGGCGCGCGCGGGCGGCGCATCACCGGCGTCGAACGACGCGCCAAGTGGCTCCTGTTCGACCTCGACGGCGGAGCGGTCATGGCAATCCAAGTGAAGATGACGGGCCAGCTCTTCGTGGTGCCGGCCGGCGCGCCGCGCGACCGACACGTGCACTTGGCGATCGAGCTGGAGGACGGCCGGCAGATCCGCCTGCGGGACGTCCGAAAGTTCGCCCGGATGGGCCTCTACCGGCGGGACGAGACCGGACGGGTGTTTCGGGACGAGACCGATAGCGAACGCGGCACCGACGTCTTCGCGAACCACGGTCCCGAGCCGCTCGCGGCAGACTTCTCGCTCGCGCGCTTCCGATCGCGGCTGCGCGCGCGGCGCGGCCGGCTGAAGCCGCTGCTGCTCGACCAGTCGTTCGTGGCGGGAGTGGGCAACATCTACGCTGACGAGACGTTGTGGCGCTCCCGGCTCCACCCTCTGCGGACGGTCGCGACGCTCCGCCCAGACGACGAACGACGCCTCTACCGGGAGCTGCTGGACGTGCTCCGCGAAGCGCTCGAGCGCCGCGGCAGCTCTGTCGACGACTACACGGCGCCCGACGGCGACGGCGAGATGCAGGACCACCTGCAGGCCTATCAGCGAACCGGGCTGCCGTGCATGCGGTGCGGCCGGCCTATGCGGCGAATCACGGTGGGCCAGCGCGGCACGCACTTCTGCTCCTGGTGTCAGCGCCTCCCAGCGGCCGATCGTGCCGGGGCTGCGGCTCTGCTGACGGTCGAGCGCCGGCGCATGCGAGAGGCCGGCGGGGGCGCGCGCCGTGGGCCGCGGTGGACCGAGCTGCCCGGAGAGGGCGCGCTTGGCCTGACGCCGAGGGAGCGCGCGCGGGCAGCGGCTGGGGCGCACGCGGAGCGGATCCACCGGGCCGCCGAGACGCGACGCCAGAACGCCCGGACCGGGGCCGGAGCCTGAAATGTCGATTCTGCGGTTTGAGCACGTCCGGCGGGAGATCGGCACATTCGTGATCCTGGACGACGTCACGGCCGCGATCGCGCACGGAGACAGAGTCGGGCTGGTCGGCGTGAACGGCGCCGGCAAGACGACGCTCCTCCGGCTCGCGTCGGGCGCGGACGAGCCAGACGGCGGGATGGTTGGGCGGAAGCGTGGTCTCCGCGTCGGCATGCTCGCGCAGGAGACTAACCTTGACGAACGGTTCACAGCCGCCCCAACGCTGCGGGCCGCGGTTCGCGCCGGCGCTGCCGACACCGAACGGCTAGAGCGCGAGCTCGCCGCCCTTGAGGCGAACGGGGCGGCAGCGGTCAGCTCGGAGCACTACGCGGACGTGCGGCACCGCTTCGAGGTGCTCGACGGTTACCGGCTCGACCAGCACGTGAACGAGGCCCTCAGCGGCCTCGGGTTCCAGCCGGGACAGTGGGAGCGGCCGCCGACCGGCCTGTCGGGCGGGGAGCAGACGCGAGCCGCGCTGGCGCGGCTTATCGTGGCCGACCCGGACCTGCTGCTACTCGACGAGCCGACGAACCACCTAGACGTTGCCGCAATGGAATGGCTTGAGCTGGCCCTGTCCCGGCGCTCCCGGGCGCTCCTAATAGCGTCGCACGACCGTGCCTTTCTAGACGCCGTGGTCACCCGCGTTTGGGAGATTCGCGACCGGCGGCTCGAGGTGTTCCGCGGCTCATACAGCGCGTACGCCACGCAGGCCACGCAGCGGGATGCCCAGCTGCTCAAGCTCGCCGAGGCGGCGCAGGACGCAGCCGTCCGCGAGGCGGAGCTGGTCCAGAACTACCGCAGCCATCGCAACTTCTCGAAGATGCACGAGCACGAGCGTCGGCTTGCGGTGATCCAACACGTGGAGGCGCCGCGGCCCGGCCGTCGCATGAAGCTCCCACAGGGCGGGCTGGTCGGTGGAGGGCCGGTCCGGTCGGGGGACGTCGTCGTCTCCGTGCGGGACGCCGTCGTCGGGTTCCCGCGGGAGCCCGGAGCGGCCGAGGGCATCCCCGTCCTCCGGATCCCCCGGCTCGAGGTTCGCCGGGGCGACCGCGTCGGAATCGTCGGTCCCAACGGCGCCGGGAAGACGACACTCCTGCGGACCGTCGCGGGCGAGCTGTTTCCGCTGGACGGGGTCGTGGCCCTCGGGCACGGCGTCCAGCTCGGGTACCTCGCACAGTTGCGAGGCGCCGCGTTTCCGGGTCAGACAGTCCTCGACGCGCTGCTCGACCGCGCCGACCTCGCGGCCGGTGAGGCGCGCGGGTACCTCGCGCGGTTCCTGTTCCGCGGCGACGACGTCTTCACGCCGGTGGCCGAGCTGTCCGGAGGCGAGCGGTCCCGGTTCGAGCTCGCGCTGCTTGGGATCGCACCCGCAAACCTCCTGTTGCTCGACGAGCCAACCAACCACCTGGATATCCCGGCGCGCGAGGCGCTGGAAGCCTTCCTCTGGACCTCGCCCGCGACGCTCATCGTCGTCTCGCACGACCGGCGGCTGCTCGAGTCGATCTGCGAGTCGCTGTGGGTCGTGGAGGAGGGGGCGGGCGGGCAGCCGGGCGCCGCGGTTGCGTTCGCCGGCGGCTGGCGAGACTGGCGGTCCGCGGTCGCGTCGGGCTGGACGCTTGCCGGTGCGCTGGAGCTCGAGGAGCGGCGCCTGGACGGCCGGGCGACGCCTTCCCCCCGGCCGCGGGCGACGGTCGGAAGGGGGACCGAGCCGCCGGGGCCTCGAGTGCCGACCTCTACGCCGGCCAGACAAGCGCGCCCCGTTCCCGCGACCAGGGCTGCGCCTCTCTCGAAGGACGCCTATCGCCGCCAGAAGGAGGTCGTCGACGCCGAGATGACGCGTCTCGGACTGCGCAAGAGCGATATCGAGCTCGCGCTTGGCGACCCTGCCGTCCAGGCCAACTTCGTCGAGCTGCGCCGGCTCTCCAGCGAGCTGGTCGATGTGGACCGGGCGCTTGCCGCGGCCGAGGACGCGTGGCTCACGGTCGAGGAGCGGGCACCGCGATGACCGCCGGCCCAGTCCGGATCGGCCTGACCGGCCCCATCGGCTGCGGCAAGTCCACGGTTGCTGGTTGGCTGGAGTCGTTGGGCGGGCGCCTGGTCGACATGGACGCACTGGCCCGCCATGCGACCGCCCCGGGGACTTCGACGCTGCCGGCCATTCGGCACTGTTTCGGCGATCGCGTGTTCGCAGCCGACGGGTCGCTCGATCGGGCGGCGCTGGCGGCGATCGTGTTCCGGGATCCGGCTGCGCTGGCCGACCTTGAGCGGATTGTCCATCCCGCCGTGCGCGAGCGCCTCGTCGAGGAAGTGGCAGCAGCCAGTACCGCCGGAGTGCCGTTTGTCGTGATCGAGGCGATCAAGCTTGTCGAGTCGGGCATCGCCGCCGACTGCGACGCGGTCTGGATCGTGGACTGCAGTCAGGCGGCGCAGCGAGCACGCCTGTCCGGTCGGGGCCTTGCGCCGGAGGACGCGGAGCGGCGCATGGCGGCCCAGGGCATCGGCTTGGCCGACCGGCTGGTAGCTCGGTGCACGTCCGAATTGCCCTCCGTCCCGGTGTGGCGGCTTTTCACGGATGGCCCGGCGGCCGACGTGCGAGCGGCGGTCGAGGGTGCACTTCAGGAGGCGCTGTCGATTCGGCGCTGAGAACGAGGTCGGGCCGCTCGGGGGCCAGGCCCCATCCAGTCACCAGCGCCCGCTCGTGTCAGGAGCGTGGCCAACGCCGCCGCGCGGGTGCCTGGCTCTGTTCCAAAACAGCCCATCTGTTCTATCTTCGACGCTGCTGGTATGCTCCCTTGGTGCCCCCGTTCAAGCTCGTCGCCCCGTTCCAGCCGACCGGCGACCAGCCGCAGGCCATCGATCGTCTCGCGGACGGCCTTGCCCGCGGGCTAAAGCACCAGACCCTGCTGGGAGCGACCGGCACCGGGAAGACCGCCACGCTGGCGTGGACCATCGAACGGCACCAGAAGCCCACGCTGGTGCTGGCCCACAACAAGACACTGGCCGCGCAGCTCTACAGCGAGTTCCGCGAGTTCTTCCCGGAGAATGCGGTCGAGTATTTCGTCTCGTACTTCGACTACTACCAACCCGAGGCGTACCTGCCCCGCAGCGACACGTACATCGAGAAGGACTCGAGCCGCAACGACGAGATCGACAAGCTTCGGCACGCAGCCACGAAGTCCCTGTTCGAACGGCGGGACGTCATCATCGTGGCGTCCGTCAGCTGCATCTACGGCCTCGGCGCACCGGTCGACTACGGGGCCACCGTCATCCGGCTCCGAGTCGGCGGGCAGTACCGCCGGGATGGCGTCCTTCGCCAGCTCGTCGACCTGCAGTATCAGCGCAACGACCAAGCCCTCACTCGGGCTCGGTTCCGCGTGAGAGGCGACACGCTTGAGCTCCAGCCGGCCTACGATGACTTCGTCGTACGCGTCCAATTCTTCGGGGACGAAGTGGAGCGGATCGTGGAGATCGACCCGCTAACAGGCGAGCTGCTGGCTGAGCGCAAGGAGGTCGCCGTCTACCCAGCCTCGCATTACGTCACGCCCGCCGACAAGTTGCAGGCCGCAATCGTCGACATCGAGGCCGAGATGGAGGAGCGCTGCACGCAGATGGACGCGGAAGGTCGCGCGCTCGAGGCGGCCCGGCTCCGCCAGCGCACCACTTTCGACCTCGAGATGATGCGCGAGCTGGGCTTCTGCTCCGGCATCGAGAACTACTCACGCCACCTCGCGCGGCGGCCCGCTGGATCCAGGCCCTGGACGTTGCTCGACTACTTCCCGCCCGACTGGCTCCTCGTGGTGGACGAGAGTCACATGACCATCCCGCAGGTCGTGGGCATGTACAAGAACGATAGAACCCGCAAGGAGATCCTGGTCGACTTCGGCTTCCGGCTTCCGTCCGCACTCGACAACCGGCCGTTGACCTTCGAAGAGTTCGACGAGCACCTGAACCAGGTCATCTACATGAGCGCGACGCCGGCCGCGTACGAGCTGCAGCGCAGCGAGCAGGTGGCCGAGCAGCTGATCCGGCCGACGGGGATCGTCGACCCGCCCGTCCGGGTTCTTCCAACGCGCGGGCAGATCGACGACCTGCTCGAGCGGATCCACGAGCGAGTGGCGCGCGGCGAGCGCGTCCTCGTGACCACACTCACCAAGAAGATGGCCGAGGACTTGGCAGAGTACCTGAAGGACCTCGGCGTGAAGGTGTCGTATCTGCACAGCGAGATCGACACCCTGGAACGGGTGCAGATCCTGCGCGACTTGCGGCTGGGCGTGTTCGACGTCTTGGTGGGCATCAATCTGCTGCGTGAGGGGATCGACCTGCCCGAGGTGACCTTGGTCGCCATCCTCGACGCGGACAAGGAAGGCTTCCTGCGCAGCGCGTGGTCGCTCATCCAGGTGTCGGGCCGTGCCGCGCGAAACGTGGGAGGTGAGGTCGTCATGTACGCCGACACCGTGACGGACTCCATGAAGCTTGCGATCTCGGAGATGGAGCGCCGGCGCGGCATCCAGCTCGCCTATAACGCGGAGCGGGGGATTGAGCCGACCACCATCGTGAAGGGAGTTCGGGACCTGAACGACCGGCTGCGCGCGGTGGCCGAGGCGCCCGGTGCGTACGTCGAGGCGGGTGACGGACGGCAGCTGTCCGACATGAGCCGCGAGCAGGTGGAGCGGCTCGTCGCGCGCATGGAGGCGGAGATGCGGTCCGCGGCGCGCGAACTCGAGTTCGAGAAGGCGGCGGCGCTGCGCGACGAGATCCGGCAGGTGCGGCTGCGGGTGCTGGACGAAGATGTATCAGTGCAGGTCCAGCGCGCAGCGGACCAGGCCGCGGCGTCTGCCCGGGCGGCGGGGGCAGACGCCGACGCTCGACGACCGGTTGGACGCAGCGGGCGGGGTAGCCGGAGTGGCCCGGGTCCCGCGACAGGCCGGGGCCCCTCGTCACGCCGCCGGGATCGGGTTAGCGTGGAATTCGATGCGGGTGGCATATACGTGTCGGCGGTCGAGGTGCTGCCCGCCGAGGATGAGCCGGCCGGCGTGGTGACGATGCCCGACGCGGCGATCGACGAGGGGACGGCCTCCGACTGGCTGCCGGGCATCCGCGACGAGCATGACGACGAAGCCGGCTGGCAGGCAAAGTGGCTTGAGCGGCAAACCTGGGACCATCGCGTGACGCCCAACGTCATCCGCCGGACGGGGCAGCGCCCGCGGCGCCGCCGCTGAGACAGCTGCCGCCGGGACCGCGTGTCCCATCTGGTGGCAGGGACCGCACGGGCGGCCCCGGCGTCGAGCTTCGTCAGCCCCCGCGCGCGTGGTGCTCGGCGAAGAGATCGACCGTCTCGCGCAGGAACGCGGGGATGTCCTCCACTACGCGGCCCCATGCGATGCCGCGGTCGCGGAAGGCCGGTTCGTCGACCCAAGTGGCGCCGGCGTTTACGAGGTCGTCCTTGATGCCCTTCGACCCGGTGGCGCGCCCGCCGGCGACGATCCTCGCGGAGATTGCGACGAGGCCGCCATGACAGACGACCGCGATCGGCTTGCCCGCAGCGTGGATGTCAGTCACCAGGTCGGTCACGGCCACGTACCGACGAAGCTTGTCGGGCGCCCAGCCACCGGGGATCACCAGTGCGTCGAAGCTGGTCGCGTTCACGTCGGCCGCGGCGACCTCGACCGGCACCTCGAGGCCGTTCTTTCCGCGGACTGTGCCCGGCGCGATGCCCACGCTTGTGGCCGTGGCCCCCTCTTCGCGCAGGCGCATCACGGTGCACCAGTACTCGAGGTCCTCGACCCCTTCGGCGGCAAGCACCGCCACGCGCATACCCTCGAGTTGCATTCCGTCGCCTCCTAATCGCTCTCCAGCGAGCCGGCACGGATTGTAGTTGTATGACGCTCCGGACCGGAGCCCATCCGGCCGGCGGTATCGTCGTCGGAGACCCGGGACAGGACTCAAGGAGAACGCAGGTTGGGCAGCCCGTCGACCTAGTGGGCTGCGAGCCCGCGATTTGTAGCTGGCCGCCCCTGCGACTGCCCGGGTGTGCCGCGAGCACGGACCCGTAGGCGTCGTTCGCCCGCCGCGTCTCCAGTGTGACCGAGGAGGCGAGAGCATGCGTGCGATCGGGCTCGACATCCATCGGGGGTTCTGCGAGGTGGCGATCGCCGAGGACGGCCGGGTCCGCCCAGCCTGCCGGGTCAGCACGGCGCCAGCCGAGCTCGAGGCGTTCGGCGCGAGCCTCGGCCGTGATGACGTGGTGACACTCGAAGCGACCGGCAACGCGTTGGCGATCGCCCGGATCCTCGAACCGCACGCCCGGGTCGTGCTTGCCAACCCCAAGGCGACGAAGGCAGCGACCCGGCTACGCGCGAAGACCGACCGGATCGACGCCCGGACTCTCGCCCAGCTCCTCGCCTCGGGGTTCCTGCCCGACGTCTGGCAGCCCGACGAGGCGACGGCCACCCTGCGTCGCCAGGTCAGCCGGCGGGCCCATCTCGTCAAGCAGCGAACGAAGGCCAAGAACCAGGTCCACGCCGCCCTCATCCGCAACCTCGTCGGCCGTCCACCGGCGAGCGACCTGTTCGGCCGGCGGGGCCGGGCCTGGCTGGCCGACGTCGCGCTACCAGCAGACGAGCGCGACGGCGTCGAGGCGAGTCTGCGGGCGGTCGACTTCCTCGACGCTGAGGTCACGTGGCTCGACGCGGTCCTCGCAGCGACCGTCCTCGGCTCGGCCGACATGCGCCGGCTCATGACCCTGCCGGGGGTGAGCGCGACGACCGCCGCCACCCTCGCGCAGTGATCGGCGACGTTCGCCGCTTCCCGGCACCGGGCCAGCTCGTCGCGTACCTCGGCCTCGATCCCCGGGTCAGCCAGTCGGGCGACGACGTCGCCCGTCATGGCCGGATCAGCAAGCAGGGTGCGTGGGTGGTCCGTCAGGTTCTCGTCGAAGCGGCCTAGGTCGCAAGTCGGACGGCCGGTCCGCTCCGCTCCTTCGCCCAGCGGGTCGCTGCCCGGCGCGGCTGGAACGTAGCCATCGTCGCGGTCGCCCGGAAGCTCGCCGTCATCGCCTGGCACCTGCTGAGCCGGGAGGAGGAGTAGGCATACGGGCGCCCGTCACGGCTTCGCCTCAAGCTTCGCGCGCTCGAGCTCCAGACCGGCAGCGAGCGAGCCCAGGGGCGCTCAATCGGGCTCGCAGGCGGCGACGTCGAACGTCGCCTCGAGCGCGCGAGCGGGCCGAACAGGCCGAGGCCGCGTACCGACGGCTCGTCGCTGAACGATCTCACGACAGCGGCGGTGCGGGCGACGCAAACGGGGTGCGCATCCTTCGACGCTGAGCGTCAGCCAGCGCGGCAGGGATCAGCCCCGAACCCTGCGCTTCGGCTCGGCGATCACCCGCACCGCGACGATGATGCGCTCGCGCTTGGCCTCCCGCACGCGACTTGACTTTCATCCGTAGAGGGCGGCCGTCCACCGTACCGGCGGCCTCGCCACACGACCTTGCCAACCTGCTTCGTTGTACGTCCCCTCGACATCCCATGTCGCCGGCCAGCGACTATGTCCGGATTTCGGCCAGCGATTCTGTCACCGGTGAGGTTCAGCGGCGCCAGGGGTGATCGGGCCCAGGGCGCCAGCGTGGGGCGGGTCGGTCGGGCGGGTCGGGCTCCCTGCGGGGCTCCGGAGCGGACAGATCGGGCCGACCCTCGCTGCGCCGGGAGAG
>JBKQRF010000316.1:0-18656 GCA_052144055.1 Candidatus Limnocylindrales bacterium | reverse complement strand
GCGGGTGAACGGGTTGACCCACCAGAAGCCCTGCTGCTTCAGGCTCCCGGCGTACCACCCGAACAGCACAAGTGCCCTGGCTTCGTTGGGGTTCACGGGCGTCAAGCCGGCATAGCCCAACGCGAGGAGCACGACGACCACGAGCATCGCGAGCGCGCCGGTGGACCCCAGGCTGTGGATGTCGACGACGTTGAAGATGATGGCGACGATCAACGCCGCCGTGGCCACGAGCAGCACAAACAGCATCGGGTACCCGGAGAGCGCCCGACCCTCTCGTTCCTGAATCACAGCTCCTCCTAGCATCGTTATGATATCAATAGGATACTAGCACGGTGCGCAACGCATCTACGCGAACGTCGTGCGCGGACTTTGCCGGCTCGGGTGGGTGGGCGAGGAGGGCGCTCGCAACGCGGATCACCACCGACACCGAACACATCACTCGTGGTGCACAGGTGCAGCCGAATGCTCTGAGACGAGGTCCACTCGGTCCCGGCTTGGCCCGCGAGCCACTCGGCCTGGCCTCAGAACCCCCGGACGAGCGACATCCGTCCCCGGCGAACTTCGTATACAAGTCGTTAACTAGCGCCCCGAGCATGTCCGCGAGGCGTGTCGGGGGCGGCGGTAGTCTCAGCAAGACATCGCGCACGGCTGGCGAGGCGTGGCTCTGCTACCACCGAACTTCCTCAGCGACGGCGGCTGGATCATGGGGCGCGGCGAGGGCCGCCGCCTCCACCGCGTAGCCTGTTGCGCCTCGCGCAAGGGCTGCGATGTGAGCTGTGCCCGCCGCCTGACCTGCGGCCCGGGCTGCACGTCACGGAGCCGCGTCGCTAATCTCCCGGGCCGCCGCGTGCGCCTGGGCGGCCAGGGCGCGGACCTTGCCGATCCGCAGGGCCACGGGTGAAGGCTCGCAGGTCGTCGATGGCATCACGCGGGCATGTGTCGCTCGGGGCCTGCGCCTCGAACACCGACCGTGTCCGCTCGGCACAGTCGGCGGCCCACACGGCCAGTACTCGCCGGTCGTCTTCGCTCAGGGTCAAGGCACCCGGCTGGCGCCATATCACCAAGGAATCTGCCGTCGGCTCACCCGTTGTCGACCCATTCTCATGCCCGCTGCGCATTCGGCCAGAGCCGATGTCAGACCCGCGTCAGCAGGGCCAGCCAAGCGTTCGCACCGTCCCCAGACAGTCGGTCGACGAAGCGCTCAGCAGCAATCGAGTCGACACGCCAGCCGCTCGCGAACGTGGCCTGGATCTCAGCCTGGGTCACCCGACGTGGACCACGGTCGCCAGGCTGGTGCTCACTGAAGCAGAGCTGCACGTAGCGCGCACCAGCCCGGAGCGTCTGATGGAGGCTCCGCTCGAAACGCCCGCGATCGGCGTCCGACAGGGTGTGGAAGAGCCCGCAGTCAATCGCCGCGTCGAAGGTGTGCCCGAGCTCGTCGAGCCTGAGCACATCCGCCACCAGGAACGTGGCGCTGCTAGCCCGCTGTCGAGCCTTTGCCTGTGCCCGGGCGATCGCCGTCGGTGCGGCGTCCACCCCGACGACGGCGAGGCCGCGCGACGCGAGATAGAGAGCGTTCTCGCCGGTGCCGCAGCCGACGTCGACCACGTCGCCGGCAAACAGCCCCTGTTCGGCCAGCCGGACGATCGCCGGCTGGGGCTGCCCGATGTCCCACGGAGGCGCGCCGTTGCGGTAGGCCCACTCGAACCCCATGGCCGGCACGATAGCGCGGAACCCGTTGAACACGCGCCACGCGCGACGCTGGACACGGCGCGCTTCTTGTCACACTGGGGCGCCGGATGGATGCTCCCCCTATTCTTCAGGGTTCTCGAACCGGATGACACAGCGATGCGCATGCGGCACGCGCTCGCGCTCATCGAGTGAGCATGCGACGCGTGCCTCGCCGAGCAAACCCTCCGGGCGAAGCGCCGGATGCGCCATCTCGCACCACGATCCGGCACTCCTAAACTGTGCGCCTCATGCGCTGTGTCGAGTGCCGCAGCACCCAACGCGGCGCCACTGAAAGCGTAGGCCCACCAGTCGAGGACGACGATCCGGGGGTGGGAATTGGCGTTCAAGTCCGCTCGCTCAGACAGCACTCTGTCGGCGTTCCGGGCCTCCCCGACCTGCGCCACTGACGTCGAACTCCCAACGGTGCTGGGCGAGCCGCCTGTACCATCTGCGGATGCGCACGCAGCGTGTCATCGTTACCGAAGGTGTGGAGCTGGCCGTCGACACGTGGACGCCCGAAATGGACGGGCCGCGATTGGCGACGGTCGAGCCAGTAGCCGTCCGAGAAGGACCCAAGCTTCCGGCGTTCCTGCTTGTCCATGGTCTCGCCTCGAACGCGCGTCTGTGGGATGGCGTGGCCGCTCGTCTGGTGGCCGACGGGTACATCGCGGCCGCAGTGGACCTCCGCGGGCATGGCCGCTCGTCCAAGCCGGAGGAGCCGTATGACGTGCCTACGGTCGCCGACGATCTGGCCGCCCTCATCAGTGCACTAGGGCTGGATCGCCCGGTCGTGGTCGGGCAATCCTGGGGTGGCAACGTCGTGCTTGAGCTCGCCGCGCGCCACCCTTGGATCGTCCGAGGCGTTGTCTGCGTAGACGGGGGTTGGCTCGAGCCCAGCCGTGCCTTCCCAAACTGGGAGGCGTGCCGCCAGGCCCTCGCCCCGCCGCGCTTGGTCGGCCGACC
This sequence comes from Candidatus Limnocylindrales bacterium, assembly GCA_052144055.1. Taxonomy (GTDB): domain Bacteria; phylum Chloroflexota; class Limnocylindria; order Limnocylindrales; family CSP1-4; genus JAJYNJ01. Next base: position 15,962 of record JBKQRF010000316.1, on the reverse strand, counting down.
AGCGGCAGAGGTCGAGGCCTATGTGCGATCCGCCCATCCGGACTGGCCCGAAACCGGCATACGGGGAACGCTCGCCAACTTAGAGGTCCGAGCGGATGGGACGGTCGCGCCCTGGTTGACCTACGAGCACCACCTTGCAGTCTTGCACGGTCTCTGGGACCACCATCCCTCCGAGCGCTACCCGGCAGTGGCTCCCCCGGTCCTGCTCGTGCCCGTCGACGGCGACCTGAGAGAGCGGAACGCGCGCAAGCGCCAGGATGTAGCTGCCGCGCTCGCGGCGCTCCCGACTGCCCGGGTCTGCTGGTTCACGGGCGACCATGACCTCCACGCCCAGCACCCGGACGAACTTGCCGCCGCGATGACCGAGATCACGAGAGACGGGTTCTTCGGATGAGCATTGAAACCGCCCGGCGATCTCGTTATCTCAGGGCGAACTCGGCCAACGTGGCCATGTCAGGCACGATCAGGTCGGGTTCTGCGACAGCCACCGGTGTCGCCCCGGAGCCTGGGCGGTCGTGCCGACGGTTTACCCACACGGTCCTAAGGCCGAGACGCTTCGCCGGCACGTGATCGTGATACAGGCTCTGCGCAACGTGGAGGATCCGCCGGCGGGGGATCGCGATCCGGCTGAAGGCAAGCTCGAAGTTGTGGAGGCTCGGCTTGTAGGAGCCCGCCTGCTGAGCCGTGACCACCCAGTCGAACGTGACGCCGAGACGGGTGTTGGATAGCGCGAAGAGGTCATCATCGCAGTTGGTGATGACCCCGAGACGAAAGCGGCGGGCCAGCCGGTTCAGCGCCTGGGACGAGTCCGGAAAGGCCGGCCACGCGCCCACGGACCCCGCGAACCCGGCGATCTCGTCCTCGGTCGGGACCACGCCGTATCCCTCGCAGACCCCGCGGAGACATCGCGCCAGGATGTCACGGTAGCGCAGATAGGCGCCCGCCTCGGCCGCCGCCTCCTCTTGGGCGTATGCCTCCAGCAGCTCGTCGTCGGCTGCCCGCACGCCGCGCGGACTGAGCACTGCGCGCAGCGCCGTCGTAATCCCCAACTCCCAGTCGATCAGCGTGCCGTAGCAATCGAACGTCAGGACGTCGAAGGTGCGGAAGTCCATTTCCGTCGCCGATGCGCCTCCACCTCGCGAACCCAATGCTACTCGAGTGCGATTCTGGGTCATGCGCGACGCCGCCGTGCGGACGAGCCTGTAGTGGCAGGGGCGACTCGCGCCCTTAGCTCGATCCTCGGACGGTTCGGTCGTCTTGGGGCCTCGGCATCCCGGAGGTCAAGGACGCTTTCGGCGAGACTGTCGATCGGCCACGAGGAGAAGGCCCCGCGCGGGAGGTCGCACCGGCCGACGAGAGCCGGGATCGCAGTTACCGCGCGGAATGCGGCGACAGTGAATGCCTCCAGCCCTGGGACGACGGGCAGCCAGGGTGCCACTCTCTCTGTCAAACGAGCGCCGGCTGCGAGCGCGCCTTCCCAACGGACTGGACGAGCGGGGCGCGTGGGTCACGCCGCTTCCTGCGCCGCCGATCCGGGCCATGGGGAGGCCACCGCCCGCCCGTTCGCGCGGCGGTTGAGTCACGGTTGACTCGAACGCTCAGGGAGCCACACGAATGCAGCCGGGCCGCAGTCCGGCCACGAACCGGGCCTGCCGCGTCTGCCGGATCGCGAGATGCTTATCCCATGCAGACCGACGACGTGATCGACCTCGCGCGACACCTCATCGCGATCGGCTCCGTCAACCCGACCCTTGTCCCGGGAGGGGACGGCGAGCACGAGATCGCCCGCTTCGTCGCAGACTGGGCCACGGAGAACGGGCTGGCGAGTCGAGTCATCGCCTCGCGGGACGGGCGTCCGAACCTAGTCATTGGCGACGCAGCGGCGGACACGGGCGACGCCTGGGACCAGGACGTGCCGGCCCTTATGCTCTACGGACACCTCGACACCGTGGGGCCAGGGTCGATGGTCTCGCCCCTGGAGCCGCGCATCGACGGCGACCGACTGTTCGGCCGGGGCGCCTACGACCAGAAGGCAGGTCTCGCCGCGGCGCTCGTCGCCGCCCGCGAGGCCGTACGGGCGCGCATGCGCGGCCGCGTCATTGTCGTCGCGGTCGCCGACGAGGAAGCCGCCAGCACCGGTATTCAAGAGGTGCTCCGCTACGTGCAGGCGGACGCCGCCATCATCACCGAGCCCACCGAGATGGCGGTCGGCATCGGCCACCGCGGGTTTGTCTGGCTCGAGATCGAGGTGCGCGGCAAGGCGGCCCACGGCTCGCGGCCGCACCTCGGAGTTGATGCGATCTTCCGGACCGGCCCCGTCATCACTGCCTTGGAGCGCTACACCGAGCGGCTGGCCGGACACGCGCACCCCCTGCTCGGCGCAGGACTGCTCCACACCTCGCTCATCGAAGGCGGCCGCGAGATGGCCACCCTGCCCGATCGCTGTCTGCTCTCTGTCGAACGGCGCACGCTTCCCGGCGAGACGCCCGAGGGCGTTCTTGTCGAGGTCGAGGCCGTCCTCGACGCATGCCGCGCGGCGGATCCCGCGCTCGTCGCGTCCGCGCGGGTCACGCTCGCCCGCGACCCGTTCGAGATCGCGGCTGACCATCCGTTCGTCGCGCTCGTCCGCGCCGCGACCGCCCGCGCGACCGGCGCACCGCCCGACCTGGCCGGCGTGAGCTTCTGGGCCGATGCGGCCTGGCCTATACCGCTGCCGCCGGCATCCCCAGCGTGCTGCTGGGGCCGCCGGGTGAGGGCGCCCACGCCGACGACGAATGGGTGAGCGTGAGCGGCACGATCGCGTGCGCCCGAGCCTTGGCGGAGATCGCGCGGGACTTCTGCGGCTGATTCACCCGTCGCCGATCAACGGCCACGGTGGCCAGTGTCCTGTCAGGTCATAGCGGGATCAAGCGCCGGGCGCGTCACCAGCCGAATGTGCCGGGCCCACCCTTGAACGGGCCGACGATCCGCGAGGTGATCCAACCGCCGTAGAAGCGGCCTGGTTGGGGGGTCGCCCGTTCGTCGCCGACCCACGCCTCGTCGACCGCCCAAGCGTAGAAGGCGAGGTGATCGCGGATCGCCGAATACCCCGGGCTCGGCTCGGGGTACGACCACGCGGCGTTGGCGATCTCTCGGCCAGGCAGCACGAGGGTGTGGTAGCGCGCTCGGCCCTTCCACTCGCACACGCTCGTGTGCTCGGTCGGCCGAATGAGGTCCGTCCGCACGTCGGCCGGGGGCATGTAGTAGACCGGCGGTCCGGCGGTCTCCAGGACGCGCAGGGCACGCTCCGTGTCCGCGACCGTGATGCCGCCCGCCACGACGCGGACGCGCTCGGGGACCGGCTCCACGCGCGGGGGCCGCGGGTAGTCCCAGACCGATTCCTGGCCTGGCCCGGGCACGGCCCGGGCCGCCCGCGGCGGCACGCAGCCCGCGGTAACCGCGGCTCCGACGGGACTCGCCGTGGCGGAAGTGCCTCTTGAAGCCCGGCCGGGCGTATCAAGGTTGCTCATGCCATCTCAGTGCCGGGAGTCCTGTCGACCGGTACACACGCCGGGAGTTGACGTGCCGCCGAAGGAAGGACCCCGAGCCGCCATCGCGCTTGCATGCGAGAGAGAGTGCCACGCCGATCACGCCCGTGTCGGGGCCCGGCAGTCGGTTCCTGCTCCGGTCCGGGAGATTGCTGGGCGGCGCCGTTGACGGCCATGAAGCGTCGTGGACACCTGGCCTTGTCGCGACGGTCCCAGTCGCGCAATGCCAGCTCCCTCGCCATGGCGCACCAGTTGCGTGACGGTAATGCCGGTGCGGCGTGGCAGCGCCGCCGATTAACGGCGACCCTGGCTCTTGGTACACACGACGGGGAGGCGCCTGGGCTGGGCATCGACTGGCGGTCGGCATATCTACCCAAGCTGGTGGATGGCGCCCCGGCGCATGGGCCTCTCTACGCTTGATCACCCTGCGTGGACCTCGGGGTCGGTGGGGGCATCAGCGGCAAGCTGGTGCGTGACCAGTGCCTCGGGCGCCAGAGCGACAGTGGCAGCTTGGTGTCCGCGTCGCCCATCGCGGCCTCGAGCTGGGTCTGGGCGAGGAAGAGGCTCCCGCGGAGGTCAGCGCCGCCCAAGTCCGCGCCCCTGAGATCCGCGCCGGTGAAGTCGGCGACCCTGAGGTCGGCAGCTCGAAGGTCCGCTCCGATGAGACATGCCCCTCGCAGGCTCGCACCTCGCAGGTCCGCGCCCCGCAGATCCGCCCCGACGAGGTCCGCGCCCCGGCGGTCGATCGGCGGGCGCCGGACGTCGCGCCGCACGAGCTCGCTCGCCCGCAGGAGTAACTCGTTCACGGTCTGTCGGTGTCCTGCCACGTCGAGCGCCACGACTGCGTCGGCACTCATGCGCGTGAGCCGTTCGGTCTCGTCGAGCACGACGCGGAGTGCCTCCTGGAGCGAGCAGGCCGGTGGCAGTGTGATCGCTTCGGTCAGGAACCAGAGCAGCTCATGGAGCTGCCGCATGATTGTGAACACCTCGAACATCCGCCCCGCCATCTGCGGGGCGCGTCGCCAGTCCATTCCACCGAAGGTGACCTGGGCGACCTTCTGTCCTGCCCCAAAGCAGTCGTAGGCGGCGCAGCCCGGAAATCCGGCCTGGCGCAGGCGTTCGTGGATGCCGCAGCGGAAGTCGGGCCGAAGGTACGGGCACGGCTTCCCGGCACCCTTGTCGATCGCGAAGTCGGCCGAGGCCGAGAAGGCGGGCGCGACGCAGCAAAGCCCGAAGCACCGCTCGCAGTCGGCATACAGGCCGAGGCGGCGCTTGTCGGAGAGAGCTTCCACCTGTTCGCCGCCCTCAGACAATCGGAGTCTACGGCCGGACTGCGAGCATCTTCCCGCCCGTGTCCCGTTCGAGGCTACTGTAGGGGAGCCGTGCCCGAGACAGCCCCGCAGGGGCACAATTGTGCGCATACCGGCGCATGCAGAGGTACGCCATCAACCCGGTGACGGTGTAACGTCGCCAGGTCCTTCCTGTGCCGACGGCCGGGCCGCGGCTCAGCGCCCGATGGTGCACGCAGCCCGCCCGGTCTCTTACCCCCCGGACGGTGAGGGGGACGGCGTGGGCGCCGACAACGCCGCCACCACGTTCGCAGCCAGCGACTGATCGGCCGTCTCGATGACGAGCACGCTGTCGCCGTGCACGAGCACATACTCGCTCGGGCCGCTGTCTCGGTAGGCGACCACCGTCGCCGGCGTGCCCGCGAGATTGACGCTCGAGACCGTGACCCCCGGCGTGTTGATCGACAACCACGCGTCGAGGACCACTGTGCGGAGCTTGGCCGGATCGACGCCAGCCACCCGGAACCCGAGCACGGACAGGGCCAGGGCTCCCGACGCGTCGGCGGCGTCCGCCACCTCGAGATCGGCAGGCGTCTTCCCGAGGCTCGTCATAGCCGCGTCGAGGGCCCGGTTGCTGGGCGTGGTGCCGAGGCTGGTCGCGTCGGTGGCGCTCTGCACGGTGAGGGTGGTGCCATTGACGGCGTGGGGCATCTCGGCTTCCAGCAACGGGGCGGCCGGACTCGGGGCGGCGCTGGCCGCTGCGCTCGGCGCGATGCTCGCTGCGGCCGCCGCACCGCCCAATGGGCTCGCCGCCGCGCTTGCCTGCGTCCGCGCGCCGACTGTGGTGGACACGATCCACGCGCCCGAGAGGGCAACGGCTGCCCCGGCGACGAGGAGCACGAGGGCAGCCAACACCCCGCTCGCGCGACGGCTGCCGACGGGTGGCGCTAGGGTGCCTCGACGACGATACTTCGAACGCATCACGACTCCCTTGCGGCTCGATGGTGACAGCATGCGCGTGTTGAGCGAGGGCCGTACTGAAAAGGGCGAGCGAGATCTCGCTCGTGTCGGGCGTCTTTGGTCTCGTCACTACTGCCGATCAACGGCCAGCGCGACCTTGGTAGAGACGGCTCCCGGAAGCGCCCGGTTGTCGTCTCCGGAGCGTTGGTGCGCTCGATGGCCGGCGTACCGTATGCGCAGCAAGGCCACCGGGGGACGGGAGGAGGGTTCCGTGCGCCGGATGGGCCGATGCCGCCGTGGAGCAGGTGACGTGAGCCCCGATCACCTCGAGATCGAGCGCAAGTTCCTCGTCCAGGATCGCTCCGTGCTCGAGGGCGTGCCGGGCGTCACCTATCGCCAGGGCTACCTGTCGACCGACCCCGAGCGCACGGTGCGCGTCCGGCTAGCCGGGGATCGAGCATTCCTGACGATCAAGGGGATCACGCAGGGCGCTGCACGCGCCGAGTTCGAGTACGAGGTCCCGCCCGCCGACGCCGAGGCTCTGCTGGCGCTCTGCGAACGGCCCCTCGTCGAGAAGACGCGCCATTGCCTCGAGCACGCCGGCCTGGTCTGGGAGATCGACGTCTTTGCCGGCGAGAACACTGGCCTGATCGTCGCGGAGGTCGAGCTGCCCGCGCCGGACACGCCCGTGGACGTGCCGGCCTGGGTGGGCGAAGAGGTCACTCTCGATCTTCGGTACCAGAACGCGAACCTCGTGCGCCATCCGTACCGCAGCTGGGGTGCGTGAGGATGCTAGGCGCGGCCATCTGATCGGCCGTTGGCTCGACCGGAGGGGCCGTGGGGCGCCGTGGATGCCGGTGAGCCAATCTCCGAGGACGTGCTCCGGGGTCAGCTTCCCGCTGACTCCGCAGCACGCGCAGACGCGTGGCGAGGTGGTCGGTCGGCGACATCGGAGCGACAGCACTCTACCCGGCACCATGGTCGGATGGTGGCGCCGGTTTGCCTCCGACTCGAGACCGAGGCCGGCGAGCGTCCGCCGCTCGGCACATTAACGGTGCGTGTCGGACTCATCCAGCTGCCGGGCCAATACTTCGGCCATGTGAAGGGCACGCCGGCCCGTCAGAGTCGCAATCTGCACGCGGCAGCTGAAGCCGTCGGCAAGAACCGTCGTCGCTGGGCCAGCCCGCTCGAGGGCGGGCAGGAGGGTGAGTTCGGCGACTGCCCGTGAGACCGCCTGGTGGCCGACTTCCATGCCGAAGTTGCCCGCCAGCCCGCAGCACCCAGTCAGCGTCTCGACGAGCTCAACTCCGGATCGTTCGAGCACCGCGCGGTCGGCCTCAAAGCCAAGGACTGCTTGCTGGTGGCAGTGCGGCTGCGCGACTGCTTCGATTCGGCAGCCTGTCGCGCCGCCGTATCCGCACTGATCGAGGAGCTCGGCGAGTGTCGTGACGCGATCGGCCAGCTGACGCGCCCGAGGATCACCTGCCAAGAGTTCGGGGCCGTCGACCCTTAAGGCGGCGGCGCACGAAGGTTCAAGGACGACGACTTGGTGACCGTCGTCAACGGAGAGTGCGTCAAGCGTGCCACGGAGCGTGCGCCGCGCCTGACCCAGCTGCCCAGTTGTGAGCCACGTCAGGCCGCAGCACACCGGCGTACGCGGGATGGTGACGCCGAATCCGGCCGCCGTAAGTACGCGCACCGCCGCACGACCGACTTCTGGCGCGATGTGGTTCGTCCACGTGTCGGGCCAGAGCACCACCGTCCCCTTGGGACCCCGTGAGGGCGTGGCGCTGCGAGCGAAGCTCTGCAGGAACGTCTCGGAGGGCAGACTCGGGAGTCGACGTTCTGGGGCGATCCCGCCGGCAACTGCGAGCAGGCGCGTCAGCGGACGTGATCGCAAGCCGGCATTGGCGAGGCGAGGCGCGCGGCTGGCGACCCGCAGCCAGAGCGGCAGCCAGCCGAGCGAATAGTGGGAGCCAGGACGCACGCGACGCCGGTAGAAGTGATTCAGGAACTCGGACTTGTACGAGGCTATGTCGACACCGGTCGGGCAATCGTGGAGACAGCCCTTACACGAGAGGCACAGATCAAGCGCGTCGCGCACCGCCTCCGAGCGCCAGCCGTCCCGCGCGAGTGCGCCTGCGATCATCTCCTGGAGCAGGCGGGCGCGCCCGCGCGTCGAGTCCCGCTCATCCCCAGTGGCCCGGTAGCTCGGACACATCAGCTCGGGCGTGCCGCGGGCGACGCACTTGCCGACGCCCACGCAGCGCTCGACGGCAGACCGAAAGTCACCGTGATCGGCCGTGTACGCGAGATCGACGGACAAGGCGATACGCGTCGCTCTAGCAGGGCGCACGCCCGCCTCGAGCGGTGCCGGGGCGACGATGATCCCCGGGTTGAGCTGCCCCGCTGGGTCCCACGCGGCCTTGAAGCGACCGAACAGCTCGAGCAGCTCAGCGCTGAACATGCGCGGGAGCAGCGCGCTCCGTGCGCGCCCGTCCCCGTGCTCTCCCGAGAGGCTGCCCCCATGCGCCACGACGAGGTCGGCGGCCAGCGGAAGGAACCGCCGGAAGCGATCGACGCCCGCACGGCTGCGGAAGTCGAAACCAATCCGCACGTGCACGCAGCCCTCGCCGAAATGCCCGTATGTCGTCCCGCGCAGGCCATGTTCGTCAAGCAGGGTATGAAACCCGGCGAGATAGGCGGCGAGGCGCTCAGGGGGCACGACCGCGTCCTCCCACCCCGGCCAGGCGGCCGAGTCGTCCGGCAGGCGCGTTGCTCGTCCCGAGCCATCTTCGCGGACCCGCCACAGGGCCGCCTGTGCTGCTGGCTCCACGAGCAGCCGGACGCCGGTCGATGTGGGTCGCCGCCCGAGCGCTGCGGCAAGGCGAGCCGCGTGCTCGCAGGCCTCAGCGGGTGATCCGCCGCCCGCCTCCACGAGCAGCCACGCCCGACCCTCGGGTAAGAGCTCAGCGAGAGCTCCACCACCCCCGGGTCCGAGCAGCTCCCGCGTCACGCACTCGACGGTCAGGGGTCGCGCGGCGGTCAGATGCGGAGCCGCCTCGGCCGCCGCCACGTCATCGGCGAAGCCAACGACGAGGAGGGCACGGCTCGCCGGCGGCTCGATGAGCCGCAGCGTCGCGGCGAGCACGACACCACAGGTTCCCTCGCTTCCCGCGAGCGCCTTGGCGACGTCGAAGCCGCGTTCGGGGAGCAGCCAGTCGAGCGCATAACCGGACACGCGGCGGGGCCACGGGGGCAGCTCCGTGCGCAGACGCTGTGCACTCGGGTTGGCGATCCCACGCAATTGCTCCACGATGAGGGGGCCTCGAGCGCCCGCGACGCGATCCGCTCCCGGACCGACCGTGACTGCTGACCCGTCGGCGAGCGCGAGCTCCAGGGCGAGGACGCTCTCTGCCGTCGTGCCCCAGGCGATCGAGTGCGAGCCGCAGGCGTTGTTGCCGATCATCCCGCCGATCGTGCACCGGCTGTGCGACGAAGGATCGGGACCCACGCGAAGCTCGTGCTCGACCGCGATCCGATTGAGGGCATCCAGCACCACTCCCGGCTCGACGGTGACAGTCTTGGAGACCGGGTCGAGCTCCCGTACGGCAGTCAGGTGGCGCGATGTGTCGAGCACTACGCCCGGCCCGCACGCATTCCCCGCGATGCTCGTCCCCGCCCCTCGCAGCGTGACAGGCACAGCGGCCGCCGAGGCGAGCTCGAGGACCGTCCGGACCTCATCGGCCGAGCGGGGTGCCACGACGAGGGCGGGCACCACCCGGTAATTCGACGCGTCGGATGCGTACAACGCGCGCGTGGCGAGATCGTCATTGATCTCACCCCCGATCGCGCTAGCCAACCGTACACCCAGCGCGGCGCACTCGCCCCTGTCGAGCGAAAGCCGCGCCCGTCCGGCGTCGCTCTGCACCCCAGTCGGTACCGCCATCATCTCGAGCCAGCAACCCTCATTGACCGGTGCGTCTTGGCAGAGACGCAGCGCCCATTTGGGCGCCCGCCGAGGTGGCATGTGGGACTGGCACATCTAGCGATGTGAGGCATGAGCCACCACGACTCCACCAGCTCCTCACGGTTGACGTGGCGTGTCTCCACGTCCGCGGAGTACGCCCCTTCGATGCCCGCGTCGGCTGTTCGACGATCCAGGGACCTCGTCTCAGGGGATTCTGCCCATTCGAGCATGGCGACCCTTGCGATCAGTAGCGCGCCGAGCACCTCAGCCACGACGACCGGGGTAGTCACCGTGATCACGGTACCTGCTGATTAAGGGCCGCGCCACGTCGCGAATGGAGCAGATCGCGCGCACCCACCTCGGGAGGGGCCACCGGCATGTCGGGTGGCGCAGTCCAGCCAAGGTACGCGGTCTGTGCCCGCGCCGCGACTGCGAGCGGCGAACGCCGCATGAACCGACCCCATCCTGGGACCGGGTCGTTGGGCTCGCCGGCGGTGGCGACGATGCGGCCCCGCGAGAGGGTCAGCGCAGGCCAACCGGTGAGCTCCATGTCGGCGTACGGGCTGTGATCGCTGCGTGAGTGCAACCATCGCGCAGTCAGGCGCCGCGTGGCCTGCGGGTCGAATACGACCACGTCGGCGTCGTGCCCGGGCTGGATCGCGCCCTTGCGACCGTCCAGCCCAAAGAGCCTGGCGGGAGCACCGGCGATGGCGTCCACCCAGCGTTCGAGGCTCAGACGCCCGTCGCGAACCCCCTGATACACCAGGCTGACGCGTGTCTCCACCCCGGGGAGCCCGCCGGGGATCTCCGTGAAGTTCCGCCAGGCCGCGGCGCCCGCCGCAGTTCCCCGACGCCGATCTGCGCGGGTAAACGGGCAGTGGTCGGTGGCAACGGACTCGAGCGCGCCCGAGCCGAGGGCGGCCCACAGCGCCCCCCGGTCGTGTTCGCCTCGGAGTGGCGGGGCGCACACGTAGTCCAACGCCTCGTCGGAGGGCTCAGCCAGTCGTCCCTGATCGAGGAAGAGGTAGTGTGAGCAGGTCTCCGCGTGCACGTCTGCCCCCTCGTCCCGTGCCGCAAGCACCGCGCCGAGGCCGTCCGCGCTGGAGAGGTGCACGATATAGGCCCACGCACCGGCTTCGTTGGCCAATTCGGTGACCCGTCGGATGGCCGCGGCTTCGACCGAGGGCGGCCGCACCGACGGGATGGCCGCCGGGCCTACCTCGCCCTCGGCGAGGGCCCTGGCGATGAGCGACTCGATCGCGAGGCCGTCTTCGGCGTGCACGCAGACCCGTACGCCGGTTGCCCGCGACGCAACCAGGGCACGCGCCAGCGTGGCGTCATCGACCATCAGGCGCTCGGGGTACGCCATGTAGAGCTTCACGCTCGTTACGCCGCGCTCGGCGAACTCGCGGAACCGCGCGTTTGCGCCGGCCTGCCCCTCCGGCAGCTCCGTGACCGTCAGATGGAATCCGTAATCGACGACCGCCCGGCCCGCCGCCCGTTCGTGCCACGTGGCCAGCGCCTCCTCCCAGGGCTCGCGGCCCGCCCCAGCGAAGTCGATGACGCAGGTGGTTCCACCGCAGGCCGCCGCGAGGGTTCCCGAGGCGAAGTCATCGGCGGCGGTGACCGCACCCACGGGCAGGGCGAAATGGGTGTGCACGTCGATGCCGCCGGGGATGACGTAGGCGCCCCCGGCATCGACTACCTGCGCGCCCGTCGTGTCCAGAGCGGGACCCACGGCGGCGATCCGCTCACCGTCAAGGAGCACATCCTCGCGGCGTGCACCGCGCCGGTCGACGACCGTGCCTCCTCTGATGAGCAGCATCACGCCTCCTGCTGCCTGCCCGACGTGACGGCCGTCGGCGCTGGACCTCTCATGCTGCTGGGGGCCGTTGGCGATGAGCCCCTGCTGGCAGAGCTCGCTCCACGCTCACGCTCACACGCGAGCTCGACAGCCGTCCTCCATTATCGTTCGCTCAGAGGGGCCGTAGGGCATGCGCTCGCGGTTGCTGGGTGCCGTCTCGACCCCCCGTCCGGAAGGAGCGCCGCGATGTCGCGCTCGTGCATCCAGGGCGTTTCCCTAATACGTCCAGGTCAGCGCGGACGTGGCCCACCGTCGTCTGTTGGGCTTCCGCGAGAGTCTCGTGATCGCCGGGATGCTCAGGACGAGTGCGCAAAGCTCCCCGGCCGAGTTGACCACCTGGCATTGCCAATGGCCGGGGGATGCCACCATCTGCCGCGTCACGGCCCGTCCTCCCGCCGAAGCGAAAACTAGCGATGTCGCGCCGACGGTGGGCTGGGCTGTCTTGGGCTCCCTCACATGTAGCGCCACAGCGTGCCTCGGGCGACGGTCACGTTGGCGTTGTCAACGGCCATTATCAGACGGGCCCCTGCGAACTCGAGCCTGTTGCGGACGCTGCCGAGGTCCGGCGAGGAGTCTGCGAGGATGCGGCCGGTGACGGTGTTGCGGAGCGTGTAGACGCCCGCTCGCGTGGGCGCTGCTCGTATTGAGCGCGCAGCTCCGTGGGGCGATCCGCGCTGGTCAGGCGCTCATCCTCGTCTCGCTGCAAGCTCTTGCGAAACGCCGTGAGCTACTTGAAGCAGCAACGCTTCGCCTTCTTCCCGCTGCCGCAGGGGCAGGGGTCGTTGCGATGGACCCCTCGTCGACGGGCAGACTCTTCTTCCCGGAGCGCCGCCATGATCACAGCGGGCGACCTGCCCTGGCCGCCGAGCTCGGCGATCCGACGAAGCCGGCCGTCCGCGTGCGAGAAGAACGCCCGAAATCCGTCACAAAGGTAGCTGAGCCCGGGCTCGCCGTCCTCGGTTCTGGCAAAGCGGTCCTTTGGGCACCAGCCGTTGCAAACAGAGAGCCAGGGGCACGAGCGGCACTTGGCGGGGAGCTGGTTGCGCTTGTCGTCACCGAAGCGGTACTGCTCTGGGCGGTCCACTAATGCGCCGAGGTGCTCGTCGGCGATGTTGCCGAGACGGTGCTGCCGGTCGACGAAGTGGTCGCAGGAGTACACGGCGCCGTCGTGCTCCAAGACGACCACCCGCCCGCAGGTCGGGGCCATCACACAGGTCAGCGGCTGGGCACCGGCGTAGGCGCGCAGCGTCTCGAGGAAGACTTGCACGGCCAGGTCGGGCAGGTCACGCCGCACCCACTCGTCGAAGGCCTCGCAGAGGAACCGCCCCCATCCCTCGGGCGACACCGAGTCCGGGGTCGGTTTGCCGTCTGCTCCGCGGCGGACGATCGGGAGGAACTGCACGAAGCCACCGAGCGCCGCCATGGCCCGGTAGGTGCCGAGGGGGTCCTTCGCGGCCGTCGAGGTCACGGTGCAGAGCAGATCCGGTCTCACTCCGTGGCGCCGGAGGCGTTCGAGCGCCGCTGTCACCCGCTCGAAGCTCCCGCGCCCGCGGCGGTCCCGGCGGTGCGCGTCGTGGAGAGCGGCGGTGCCGTCGATGCTGAGCCCGACGTCGAAGTGCTCTGCGGCGAGGAAAGCGCACCAGGCTTCGTCGAGCAGCGTGCCGTTTGTCTGCAGGTTGTTCCAGCACTCAAAGCCTTCGGGGAGGAAACGGCGCTGGAGCTCAACCGCCCGACGAAAGAAGCTCAGCCCCACGAGGGTGGGCTCGCCCCCGTGCCAGACGAAGTGGACGAGGGGACCGGGGCTTGCCTCGATGTACTGACGGACGAAGCGCTCGAGGAGCTCGTCCGACATGCGAGACGTGTGGCGCGGCCCGTAGGAGCCCGTCTTGTCGAGGTAGTAGCAGTAGGAGCACTCAAGGTTGCAGACGGGGCCGACGGGCTTTGCCATTACGACGAACGGCCTGTCGCAGCGGTGGCGCCCGGGGTTTGGGGGGCGGTCGTGTCGCTGCTCTTCGGAGGGCGTGACGGGCCCACTCACCACCGGCTGGCTGCTCATCGCGAACGATTATGGGCGCGAACTCCCCTGCCAACCCGTTAACCCTTCTGCGCGGCTCTCTGCGAACTCAGCGGCCGGCTCGGCTTCGAACCACTTCCAGGGCCCGCGCCCCCTGGGCCCGGTGCAACAGTCCGTGCCCCGCCTGCACGCGGAACAGCAGTTCGAACGACTCCGCGCCCCGCTCTGCGCGGATGCCGTAGCGGTCGCGGTCCACCAGCGGGGTGTCGATGGCGATCGGGCCCAACGCAATCGGGACGAACGTCCGTCTTGCCCCGCTTCTCCGCGGGCTGCACGGCCCGCACCCGACCACGAACTGCGCATCGTGGTGCTAGCCAGGCGTGTCCGTCCGGGCTCAGCGTAGCCTGACTCGCTCGGCCGCGTCGGGCCGCTCACTGGCGCCCACGCGGCGCGTGTAGACCGGGGACGAGCTGGGGCACCTGCCGGCGGTATCCGGGGTACTCGTCGGGGAACGTCGCCAGGAGCAGGCCCTCCTCCATGTGGATCTTGCCCTCGACCAGGATGAGCCCGACCGCGACGAGCACCATCCAGTGGCCCATCCCGCCGAGAAGCGTGGTGCCCGCCAGCATGCCCAGCAGGCCACTGTAGATCGGGCGGCGCGTCACAATCGGTGAGGGCTTGGTGATGGACGAGCCCATCGAGGAGATACTCCGGGTGCACGCGGCGGCCATGCTGCGTCAGCAGCAACACCTTGAGGATCGCTGCGACAAGCGCGCATGGCGTGTGCTCGCCCGCCACCTCATCCAGCGGGCGGCATGGTCGGCGAACAGCACCGACGAGCCGGTCGGCGACGGTCGGCCGATGCCGTGGAACCCGAACGTCTACAACCAGAACGACCGTTGAGGCGTGCTGGGGTCGCTCCGGGCCTCCTGACCCGCACGGAGATCCAGTCCCGCGAGGGCCTCGACGGTCAGGCGACCCCGACGATCCGATAGGGGATATCGGTGTCCTCGGCGAGGTGGTAACTGGCGCACACGCGGTGGTAGCCGTCCGCGATCTGCAGCGCGACCCTCCGACCGACGTGACCGCGCACGAGCAGGACCGGCGAGAGGGCCGTGCCCGCCTTGACCTTGGCCACGTCCTTCGCCACGTGCACGTTGTCGAGGGGCAGGTCCGGGAGTCCCGACGCCCGCAGGATGTCCTTGGCCTTGGCGTGCGCGATGGGTGCGCTCTTCAGGCCCTCGACGAGCATCCCCACGGTTTCGGGGGCCGCGATCAGCGCGAGGTAGGAGGCCGCGGCAGGGTAGTCGTGGTCATCGGAGCGCGTCCTGCCAGTGCACCTTCTTCATGACCGCTCCTCCGTCTCGGACTTGTTGTCCTTGCGACGGCGCAGCCGACGGACGACGGCCAACGCCAGCAGGCTCCATGCCACGCTCGACAGCACCGGCACCCATGCCGGAGGTCGCGCGCCTCGCCCGCGTCGCCTGGTCCCCACGTCGATAAAGATGCCGCCACAGTCCGGGCAGCGCCACGCCCCGCCGTGCCTCCGCCGCCCCATCGGTGCCATGGCTGCCCCATCTTTAGGGCACTGCCACGCTGCCGTTGTCTCGTCCGTCACGCCTCGTGCCTCCCTTAGACGACAGTCAGCCACCGTCTCCAGTTGCGGCGCCGCTACCCGATGCGCTCCAGCACGACCACCCGGATGACGCGGCTGGTTCGTTGCTGATAGTCACGGAAGCCCGGATTGACGGTGGCGTGCTGCTCGAAGAGCCGCTCGCGCTCGGCACCTTCGGTCACTCGCGCCCGCGCCCTGAACGTCTCCCCGCCTACCTCGACCGTCACGATGGGGTTGGCGAGGAGGTTCTGGTACCACGCCCGATGGGTCGGTGCCCCGCCCTTCGACCCCAGAATGACGTACTGGCCGCCGTCGCGGGTATAGACGAGTGGCGCGAGGCGTGACTGGCCGCTCTGCGCGCCGGTTGTGGTTAGCAGGAGCACCGGGCGACCGGCGAAGGGACCGCTCGTGATCTGCCCCTTGTTGGCGCGGTGCTCGCTGATGAGGGTCTCGGTCATGGCGACGTAGGCGGCGCGGGGGTCTGGCTCGGTCGTGGGTCCTTCTCCATGGCTGTCGGGGTGGTGGCGGTAGCCTGCCGCCGCATCGGCGCAGGCGCAGGATCGCCACCGACACGCACCTCGCCCGCGCCGACCGATTGCCACGACCCCGCAACAGCCGCGCCGCAAGCCTTACTGCGCCGGGTGATACGTCAAGACGAGGACCCCGGTGGGGAAGGTCACAGTGCCGACCAGCGTCAGGGTGCGCCAGGGGACCCCCTTGAAG
>JBKQRF010000315.1:0-6912 GCA_052144055.1 Candidatus Limnocylindrales bacterium | reverse complement strand
GGAGGGGAAGGGGTGCAGCAGCCCCAGCGGCCCCGCTACGGCCGGACGCGCCACGCGGTTCCGCGTGCGGGCAGGGTCACTGGTCGGATCCGAACGGAACACAGGGACGCGAGCGGTCCTACGCTATCGACGATCGTCGTGGAGTTCTTCAACGGTGATCGCGCACCATGGACCATTCTGCGCGGTTGCCCCAACTTGGGTTGCTCTCGGGACCGTGCCGTCAGTCACGATATAGTCTGGCCATGGCCGGAGTACCAGCGCAGCCACTAACGATCGATCATCACGACCTTGCGCTGGCGATACGCGGGCTGCGCAAGAGCTACGGCTCGCGTCTGGCCCTCGACGGGCTCGACCTGTCCGTCCCGTCCGGCGTCGTGTACGGGTTTCTGGGTCCGAACGGGGCCGGGAAGACGACGACGATGCGCCTGCTCACTGGGCTGGTCCATCCTGACGGCGGTGCCATCGAGATCCTGGGCCAGCCGTTCTCCCGCCGCGACCGCCATCGCCTGTACCGTGTCGGCGCGCTCGTCGAGTCGCCGACCTTCTACCCCTACCTTTCCGGACGCGCCAACCTGCGAGAGCTCGCCGCGGTCGGAGCGCCGGTGCGGCCCCAGCGGATCGAGGAGCTGCTCGAGCTGGTCGGGCTGCAGGATCGAGCGAACGATCCAGTGCAAACGTACTCGCTCGGCATGAAGCAGCGCCTGGGGATTGCCGCCGCGCTCCTGAGCGATCCGCAGCTCTTGCTGCTCGACGAGCCCGCCAACGGCCTCGACCCTGCCGGCATCGTCGCCATGCGCGACACGCTCCGCTACCTCGCCTCGCAGGGCAAGACCGTGTTCGTGTCCAGCCACCAGCTGGCCGAGGTGCAGGTCATGGCCGACGTGGTCGGAATCATCGCCGCCGGACGGCTCGTGCGCGAGGGTCGGCTCGCCGACATGCTCGCGGCCGAGGGCGCGGTGAAGGTGCACGTGCGGCCGGAACAGCTCGAGGCGGCCATGCAGCTGCTCGCCGGGATCGGCCCGGCTGAGCGGCTCGTCGAGTCCCAGCGAGGCGAGGGCTGGCTGACAGTGCACGCGGCGGCGGACCGGGCCGAGGAGATCAACCGTGCGCTCGCCGCCTCCGGCGTGTACGCCTCAGGGCTGGATGCTGGGAGCGATCTCGAGATGCTCTTCTTGGCCCTCACGGGTGACCAGGAGGCCGGCCACGAGGGGACCTTCGTTGGTCTGGGCGCCGGCAACGGCAGCCCAGGACCGGCCGGACAGGGGCCCGCGGCATGAGGTTGTTCTTCTCGGGATTGCGCAAGCTTGTCCGCCGTCTGGCCACGTGGGTGACCTTCGGGCTGCTGGCAGGCCTGCTCGCGCTGATCGTCGTCGCCGTCGCGGCGACGACGCACCGGGGCGGCGCCACGGCGAACGAGCGCCTGGCCGAGCTGTCCCTCCTCACGTTCCCGGGCGCCTACGACCTGATACTCTCCTTCATCCTCGGGCTCGGTGGCCTGTTCGCGGTCATCTACGGCGCTGCCATCGCGGGGTCCGAATGGAGCTGGGGCACCCTCAAGAATGCGGTGGCCAGAGGCGGAAGCCGGAGCGGCTACATGCTCTTCACGTTCGCCTCGATCGCCGTGATGATCGCGCTGGGCCTCCTCCTGACCTTTGCCATCGGCGTCGTCGCAGCGTTCGTGGGCGCGCATATCGCGGGCGTCTCGACCAGCGGTCTGGGCGACGCGGCCACGCTCGGCCGGTTGCCTCGGCTGTTTGTGCGTGGCTGGCTCGCCATACTCGAGGAGGGCGCTCTCGGGTTCGCGATCGCGACGCTCGCGCGCAGCCAGCTCGGCGGGATCGGTGCCGGCATCGCTCTCTACTTTGGCGAGGCGTTCGCCGGCATCTTCCTGCCCGACTTCGTGAAGTACTTACCCTTCAGTGTCGCCCAGGCCTCGGTGGCCACCGGCGCAGCGTCGGGCGGCGGTTTCGCGGGTGGCGGCGCGGTGGCCGCGCTGCCGGCCAACTCGGCGCTCGTTCTCGTGGGAGTCTGGCTGGTCGCGGCGCTCGTTGTGACCGCGCTCTTCACGGAACGGGCTGAGATCAGCGGCTGAACAGGCTCACTATCTCTCTCGGCGCCCGACCCTCCAGCGCGACCCGGTAGGCGGGCAGGACATCCGTGCGCGACACAACCCCCGGATCTCCTCGATGAGGAGGCGCAGTAGCGCCTTTGCGCCGTGCCGGCACGACCCGCAGCACCACGGCGAGGGCCTGGCTCAGCGCCTACGAGATCTCCGCCGCGTCGACAGGGGAGGGAGGAGTGACCGGTCGCACAGGTGCCGCCAGTTCCGACTCCAGCTCGTCGAGACGTGCCTGCAGACCGTCCGCTCGCTCCCGGACACCGCTCGGACACGTCCGGGGTCGCCCGATAGGGCTGCGACCGCCTCGTCTTATACCTCGATCCGAGAGGCGGCCCGGGCGGATTGCGCCTTCTCCTGTTCCACGCCCGTGAACAGGTAGCGCGGCAGGCTTCTCTTCGATCCCTGGAACTAGACGCGATCCTGGCTTCACGCTCCGAACTCGTCGCGCAGCTGGCAGGAGACATCATCCGCGAAGGCGAGCGGTCGTCCTGGCGGAGTCGACGGGCTGGCGCGGCAGCGAGCGGGGGCGGTCGCTCGCTCGGCGCGTCCCCTTGCACGCCGCGCCACAGGCCGTCGAACCGTGTAGCCTTGCCGAGAAGCAGGCAGAGGGGATCAGGCAGAGGAGTACCCCGTGTCGAACGTGGACAGGGTCGCGCTCTTCACGAACGAGTACCCCCCGAATGTCTATGGGGGCGCAGGCGTCCACGTCGAGTACCTCAGCCGCGAGCTGGCCCGTCTGATCCCGGTCGAGGTGCGCTGCTTCGGAAGCCAAGACGTCCGGGAGCCCAACCTGCGAGTGCGCGGGTACGGGGCCTGGGCCGAGGCGACGCACGACACCGACCCGCGCTTCAGCGGCGCTCTCGACGCCTTCCAGCGCAGCCTCGCGATGGCGAAGGACACCCTGAACGCAGACGTCGTGCACTGCCACACCTGGTACACGGATATGGCCGGCTTCCTGGCCAAGAAGCTGTGGGGTGTCCCGCTGGTCCTGACGACGCACTCGCTCGAGCCGTTGCGCCCGTGGAAGGTCGAGCAGCTCGGCAACGCGTACCGCTTGAGCGCCTGGATCGAACGCACGGGCCTGGAGGATGCCGACGCGGTCGTCGCGGTCTCGCACGAGACCCGCAGCGATGTCCTGCGCCATTTCTCCGTCGCGCCCGAGAAGGTCCATGTGATACACAACGGGATCGACCTCGAGCAATACCGCTTCGACCCTTCTGTGGACGCTCTACTGGAATACGGGATCGACCCGGACCGCCCGTACGTCCTCTTCGTCGGCCGGATCACCCGCCAGAAGGGGATCATCCACCTGGTCAACTCGATCCCTGCGATCGACCGGTCGCTCCAGATCGTTCTGTGTGCAGGGGCACCCGACACGAAAGAGATCGGCGAGGAGATGACTGCGCGCGTGGCCCAGGTCAGCGCTTCCCGGGCCGACGTGATCTGGATCCGGGAGATGATCCCTCGGGCGGCCGTGATCCAGCTCTACTCGCATGCGACGGTCTTCTGTTGCCCGTCGGTGTACGAACCGTTCGGGATCATCAACCTCGAGGCGATGGCGTGCGAGACCGCCGTCGTCGCCTCCGCGGTGGGCGGGATCAACGAGGTCGTGATTCCCGGCGAGACCGGCCTGCTCGTCGATCTCGAGATCAAGAAGGGGACGTTCGACCCCGTCGACCCGGCCAGGTTCTCGGCTGATTTGGCTGAGGCAATCAACCGAGTCGCCCTCGATCCGCCGCTGTACGAGCGCTTCGGGACGGCCGGACGAAAGCGGGTCGAGGGCCAGTTCGGCTGGGCTGCGATCGCCCAACAGACGCTCGACCTCTACCACTCACTGGTTGCCAGCGCCTGGTGAATAGCCGGAGCGACTGCGGGTCCGGTGATCGCGGGCTGTCGCGGGTGGGAGCGGCGGGGCGAACGATGATTGGGCAGGAGTGTGCATCGTGACTGCCATTGACGGCCGAAGCCGAGTCGTGATCGACCGGCTGACCCCCCGGGTAGACGGCGGTGAGTTCCCGATCAAGCGGATCGTCGGCGACACGGTGAACGTCGAAGCCGTCGCCTACGCCGACGGGCACGACAGCGTCTCATGCGTTCTGCTGTACCGCCGGGAGAGCGACACGGACTGGACCGAGGCGCCGATGGAGCCGCTCGCTAACGACGGCTGGCGCGCTTCGTTCGCAGTCGACGAGATTGGCCAGTACCGGTACACCGTGTCGGCCTGGGTGGATCGGTTCGCGACCTGGTCCCACGACATGGCGAGGCGCCTCCGCGCGGGGCAGGATGTGACGGTGGACTTGCTGGTTGGCGCGGCGCTGGTTGAGGCCGCCGCCGCGCGGGCCAGCGGGAGCGACGCCGGCCGCCTCGCAAAGGTGGCCGCCACACTCCGTGGCGGCGGGCCTGAGGCCGGCCCGGCGGCACTGACGTCGGAGCTTGCCGCGCTCATGGCAAGGCACGCGCAGAGGCACTTCGCCGTTGCGGCGCCGGAGGTCGCCGTGGTGGTCGACCGCGAACGGGCCCGCTTTGGTGCGTGGTACGAGCTATTCCCGCGTTCTGCAACTACCGAGCCGGGCCGCCACGGCACCTTTCGGGACGTAGAGGACCGCCTGTCCGACGTCGTCGCAATGGGCTTCGACGTGCTGTATCTACCGCCGATCCACCCAATCGGCCGCGCGTTCCGCAGGGGCCACAACAACGCCCCTGTCGCCGGGCCGGACGATCCGGGTAGCCCGTGGGCGATCGGCGCCGACGAGGGAGGGCATAAGGCGATCCACCGTCAGCTCGGCACGCTGGAAGATTTCCAAAGCCTGATAGCCCGCGCCTCGGAGCAGGGCATCGAGGTGGCTCTCGACATCGCCTTCCAGTGCTCTCCCGACCACCCGTACGTGCGGGACCACCCGGAGTGGTTTCGGCGGCGGCCCGACGGGACGGTGCAATACGCGGAGAACCCGCCCAAGAAATACCAGGACATCTACCCATTCGACTTCGAGTCGGCCCACTGGCGCGAGTTGTGGGACGAACTCAAGAGCGTGGTCGACTTCTGGGCTGACCAAGGGGTGCGGATCTTCCGGGTGGACAACCCGCACACCAAGCCCTTCGCCTTCTGGACGTGGCTCATCGCGGAGGTCAAGCAGGCCCATCCAGACGCAATTTTCTTGGCCGAGGCGTTCACCCGCCCGAACGTCATGTACCGCCTGGCCAAGCTCGGCTTTACGCAGTCCTACACCTACTTCCCCTGGCGCAACAGCAAGGACGAGCTGACCGAGTTCCTCACCGAGCTCACGCAGGCCCCGGTCCGGGAGTTCTTTGGCCCTGCCCTGTGGCCAAACACACCGGACATCCTGACCGAGTACCTCCAGTACGGCGGCCGCCCCGCGTTCGTCTCGCGGCTCGTCTTGGCCGCTACCCTGGGAACGAGCTACGGGATCTACGGCCCAGCCTTCGAGCAATGCCTTAACTCGCCTCTTTCCTCGGGCAGCGAGGAATACATGGACTCCGAGAAGTACGAGATTCGGCCCTGGGACGCCGATCGGGGCAGCAGCCTTGCGGGACTCATCGGCCAGCTCAACCGGATCCGGCGGGAGCACGCCGCATTCCGGACGAACGAGAACCTGCAGTTCCACAGAGTCGACAACGACCAGCTCATCGCCTACAGCAAGAGCACCAAAGACCTGACCAGCCAGGTGCTCGTGGTGGTCAACCTGGACCCCCATCACCGGCAGTCCGGGTTCGTGGAGCTGCCGCTCGAGGAGATGAAGATCGACCCACAGCAGCCGTACCAAGTCCACGACCTGTTGACAGACGCGCGGTACCTCTGGCACGGCCCGCGCAACTACGTCGAGCTGCGGCCCGACGTCTACCAGGCGAACGTCTTCGTGATCCGGCGGCGAGTCCGCACGGAGGCTGACTTCGACTACTACCTCTGATCGCAGGGCGGGCTGCGGCCGCGCGAAATCGCCGACCAACGAGCTGCCCAACCCACCGCATCGATCGGCTGGTCGCCGGGCATCTTGCCGGGCGCGTGGGTTGTCGAAGAGATCATCCCTCGCCACCTTTGGGCGGCTCAAGCTGGCCGCGAGCGCGCGACGTCAATTAGCACGGCAGCGCACCGCGCGCTGTGGTGCGTCACTGGTGACCAGGGTTTGCCTGCCGCGCAAGGTTGACGGCGAGGTCACTCAGAATGAAACGACCGCCAGTCTGGCCCCACTGCCCGGCGATGGCCCCACGAGGCGAGCGCCGAGAACGCGTTCCGCGGAGCTAGGGTCAGGGTTGGATCGTGGTTGGGTTGCCAGTCATGGGCCGTGCGTCCTGCATCGAACGGCCCAGTGAGCGTCCGTTTCTGCCCTCGTTCTCTCAGCGAAGTTCATGACGCGGCAAGACCAGCAGTGAAAGGCGACCGTGGGGTTTGCGCCGCCCCTGGTCGCCGCGGGCAAGCTCGTGCCCAAACATGCCGTCCGGTCGTCAGCCGGAACGTGACGGTGACGAGCCCGGAGGTCGGCTGCCCCGCGGGACGAGGCCGAACCGCCGCCGGCGCCGACTGGGCTAGTTCAGTCTCCGTTCGCTTCTCGGAACCGGAGCCTGCAGGCGAGAGCGATGACTGGGACGAGTGTCGGAGCGCTCGCGACGCCAGCGCAGCGACCGGTCAGACGCCTGCCGGAACCGCAGATGGCACGTAGCGCGGATATGCCGGGTACCACATGGCGTCGTCGACGGCGCCCTCGATCTGCTCGTCGTGAATGCCGCGTCCCACGCCACAGTCACGCGCCTGACACACCACGCGCACCGCGATCGCA
>JBKQRF010000314.1:0-28464 GCA_052144055.1 Candidatus Limnocylindrales bacterium | reverse complement strand
CCACCGTCAGCCATCGATAGGGCCCGTTGCTGAAATCGGACTTCTTCGTGAAGCCCAACGCTTCGGTGTAGAAGCGCAGCGCCTTCTCCTGGTCGTCCACGTATACGCTGGCCAGTTTGATTTTCATGTGTGATCTCCTTTCTCGCTCGGCTACCCGATGCCCTGAGCGCCGGGTTCGTGCTCTGGCTGGCGTACGGCATCTCGATCTACGCCACTAGTCCCTGGGCTGGCCGGCACGTGCGAGCCCTCAATCCCCCGCTTCGTCGACGAATGGGCGAACCTCGATCGGAAGGCCGATCGCACGAGTGAGCCTGCGGCCCCACCCTAGGGCGGCGTCGAGAGCTGCTGCCAGGATGATCGAGAAATCGCCCAGGTACTCCTTGCCCTCGGCGAATGGGCCGTCGGTCAGCAGCACGTCGTCGCCCTGCGGGTGCAGCACTGTCGCTGTGCTGGGCGCATTGAGCCCCCCGGAGAAGACCCATGCGCCCGCGTCTTTGAGCTCTTGGTTTAACGCAGCGACGCGCTGCATGATCGGCCCCAGCACCTCGGGCGGCGGGGGTGTCCCTCCGGTGGGCGTGACCACACTCAACAGGTATTGCTTCATCGGTTTGTGCTCCTCGTCTCTGTTTTTCACGGCTTGCCAGGAAGTTCAGGGCCCCGTGGGGCGCCCGATCCTCGCGGCGCCGGGGCGGCCGCCCGACTCAGACGCTCTCGATGATCTCTGGGCCGTTGCCGTCCGCGTCGCGGAAGGCGAACATCGCCGGCACGCCCGGTCAGCGCAGACCATCCCAAGCGTCGACGCCGCGAGCCTGCAGGTCCGCGTGGGCCGCGTCGGCGTCATGGGTTTGCGAACCGAATGCCTATCGCGATTCGGAGCGCTCGCTGGCGGATGTCCGGGCGCGGCCCCGGCTTAGACCGTGGCGTCAGCAATGATCACCTGCGCAGGCTGGCGAAGACCGTCGGACCGCTCACTCAGGTACCGTCGATCGACGTCCTCGGCGTCGAGGAAGCTGAGCGAGCGGAACCCCGCCGCGCGGAGCATGGCTTCGACGGCCTCGGGCTCGATGCGGGTGCGCCACGGCTCTCCGGCCGCGGCGACCCGGGCGGCGGGAGAGCCAGGAGCGGGCGAGCCCGCCGTCGCGACATACGAGCGGGAGAACGTGAACACGAACTGGCTGCCTGCAGGGAGCTTCGTCACCATGGCGACGATCGCGTCGAGGGTGCCTTCGCGCAGGTAGATGAGCACGCCCAAACAGGCCACGAAGGTGGACTGGAGCGGGTTCAGGCCGGCCGAAGCCAGCCGCGGGCTCAGGGCATCGGCCTCAAGATCCGCCGCGGCGTAGCGCAGGTTCGGCGGGGCGGCGATCCCCGTCCCTCGCAGACGTGCCTGCTTGTCCAGTTGGCTCGCGGCGTGATCCACCTCGATGATGCGCAGGTCGGCCGCCCAGGCAGGCTGGCGGTAAGCGAACGTGTCGAGCCCGGCGCCGAGGATCACGTACTGGCGGACCCCGCGCCTGACCGCTTCCTCCAGTCGGTCCTCCGCATAGCGGCTGCGGACCACCACCTCGGTGCGCAAGGCCCGCGCCGCTGGGGTGCGTAACCGATCGGGACGCTCGCCGATGGCGCGAGCTGCCTCCGGGCCGAGCAGGCGCACGGCCAGCGGGTCGTTGAAGATGGGCGGTGGATCGTCGAGTAGGAGGTGCGCCGCCCGCAGCCCGGCTGCCCCTAGGGCGGTGGAGCTAGCGGCGCGGTCAGACGGGCGCTCCCTGTCCGCTGAGACTGGCTCGGCCATGGCGGCACGATACCGTGTTACGCGGAGGCGCCTCGCGGGCACTAAGACCGACGACAACGCGGCGCGGACGAGATGGCGTCCGCCAATTGTCAGACGAGATCGACACGCGCCACCTTGGCGCCGCGCTGGCGGCCGAGGCGCTGCATCGTCCGCTCGAAAGCGGTCCCGGCAGCGAGGATTGCGTGCGGCGTGGGTGGCGGCCTCGATGAGGAGGGCCCTGCGCAGGCGCTCGGGGCCCTTCTTGGCATGACCCTGTCGGCCGCGTGACGGGCGCCCGTCTGCGTCTCCTTGCCTGTGCATCCAACCGGGGCCCCGGGCTGGAAGCACTCACGGCGTTCGACGATGCCACGCGCCGTCCGCTCGCCCGAGGACGTTCTTGAGCGGCAGTACGGTGACGATCAGGACGGGTTTAGTCGATCACTGGCCGACAGCACGCAGGCCCTTTGACCTCGACGGCCACTCGGCTGAGCACCGCGCCCGGGACATCGAGCGCGCACTAGCACACCACCCAGGAGCTGACCGGAAGCCACTCGACTTCGAGGTCGACGTGAGTTTGGGGTTCCCGATTGCTGGGTTCGGGCACCCCACGCCCGACATACGTCCCACCAAATGGGGCAGCCTGCCGCGGCCTCAGCATGACGCCTGTTCGTGCACTCGTGCTACTGGGGTTGCTCTGGCCCAGTAACTTGCCCCCGACGGACCCTTACCGTCGCAGGCACCGCGCCCGATAGTGGGCCCACTGTCGTCCGGCACATTACCCTGTCCGGCCGCCGGGACGTGTGAGGGTCGCGGTCGATGTCTGACTCCCCAGCGATCCTGGTCGAAGGCCTACAGAAGTCATACGGCGCGATCCGAGCCCTCGACGGGCTCGACTTGGCGGTCGACCAAGGCACGGTGCTCGGCGTCCTCGGTCCAAATGGCGCCGGCAAGACGACGACCGTGCGCATCCTCGCCACGCTGCTGACGCCCGACGCGGGTCGGGCTCGGGTGGCTGGGTTTGACGTCGTGACCCAGGCCCGCGCGGTGTGCAGCGTCATCGGCCTGGCGGGTCAGTACGCGGCCGTCGACGAAGCCCTCACTGGCTACGAGAACCTGCAGCTGTTCGGGCAGCTGTACCACCTCTCGGGGACCGTCGCCGAGCGCCGGGCCCATGAGCTGCTCGACGGCTTTGGGCTCTCCGACGCAGCCCGCCGTCTGGTCAAGACGTACTCCGGCGGCATGCGTCGGCGCCTCGACCTCGCCGCCAGCGTGATCACGTCGCCGCCGATCCTCTTCCTTGATGAGCCGACCGGCGGCCTCGACCCGCGCGGGCGTCTGGCGGTGTGGGACGTGATCCGGAGCCTGGTGGACGCCGGTACGACCGTGTTCCTCACCACGCAGGACATGGAGGAGGCTGACCAGTTGGCTAACCGGATCGCTGTCATCGATCGTGGACGCGTGATCGCGGCGGGGACGAGCGACGAGCTGAAGGCGCGGATCGGTGGGGAGCGGCTCGAGCTGACCATCACCACCGAGGGCAATCTGACGGGCGCGGTTGATGTCCTGCAGCCTCACTGCTCGGGGGAGATCCAAGTCGATCGTGAACGCCGTCACGTCGTCGCGCCGCTGGCGCGCGGAGCGGAACAGCTGGCCGCCGTCGTGCGCGACCTCGATGCCGCCGACCTTGCGCCGGTCGATCTCGCGCTGCGTCGACCAACCCTCGACGACGTCTCCCTGTTGCTCACCGGACGCCCCACCACCGGAGCCGATCGGCCCGCGGGTGTGCGTCCGGGAGAGGATCCGTGATGACCGGCGGCCGGCCGCTGATCACCGCACACCTCGCGCCGAGCGTCCACTCCGCGCTCTACTGGACCCTGGCGGATACCCTCGTCATGGCCAAGCGGCAGCTCATGCGGATTCCGCGGGCCCCGGACGAGCTGACAGTCGCGACCGTGGAACCGGTTCTGATCGTGGTGGCGTTCCGCTACATCTTCGGAGGGGCCATTCCCATCGCGGGCACGAGCTACGTCAACTACATGATGGGCGGCATGCTCGTGATGGCGGCCATGTTCGGTTCCTACAACACTGGCATCGGCATGGTGACCGACCTACAGCGGGGCCTGGTCGATCGGTTTCGCTCGCTGCCTATGGCCCGATCGGCCGTCCTGACCGGGCGCGTGCTGGCTGATCTCCTGCGCAGCGCCTTTATCATCCTCGTGGTGTGGGTGGTGGGGCTGCTGGTCGGCTTCCGACCGGCGGGAACAGTTGCAGACTGGGCCGCCGCGGTGGCTCTCCTCCTTCTGTGCAGCTTCACCCTCATGTGGCTCTCGATGTTGACGGGGTTGCTATTGAGCAGCGCGGAGGCCGTCCAATCCGCCCAGTCGACTTGGCTGTTCCTGCTGATCTTCATCAGCGGCGCGTTCGTCCCAGCGAGCAGCATGCCCGACTGGCTGCGCCCGATCGCCGAGCACCAGCCCCTCTCGGTCCTCATGGTGGCCGTCCGCGGCTTCGTGGTCAACCGGCCGGACCTGACCGCGACTTGGCAGGGCGCAGCCTGGCTCGTGGCGCTCCTCATCTTGTTCGTTCCGTTGTCCATCTGGACCTACGACCGGCGCACCGCTCGCTGAGGTTTCCGCACCGCACACGCAGGATGTCGTCACCGTCGCCCTCAGCGCACCTCGGTCCGCTCCCGGCGCGTGGCGCGCTCGGCGGCTCTACCTCACCCAGATGACAGCCATGGTCTGTGAACCCCGCGGGGACCCTGCCGCGCTAGCCCATTGTGCCGCGTCGCGGCGGTCTCCCCCATGGCAGCTGAGAGACCGGCGAGAAGGGGCACGATTCCGGCAATGGCGCAGACCATGCGCTGCCAGCAGCCGCGGCATCGTTCTGTCCCCGCGCATG
Organism: Candidatus Limnocylindrales bacterium; assembly: GCA_052144055.1. Taxonomy (GTDB): domain Bacteria; phylum Chloroflexota; class Limnocylindria; order Limnocylindrales; family CSP1-4; genus JAJYNJ01. Next base: position 23,792 of record JBKQRF010000314.1, on the reverse strand, counting down.
CTGCCCTAGGAGACACCTGCCATGACCGACGCGACGATCCCCACGCCGCGCGGGCACATGCCGGCGTACGCGGCCGCGCCGTCTCGAGAAGGGCCCTGGCCGGGGGTTGAGCTTGACGGGTCGGCGGTCGGCTCGTACCATGCGCGCGCTGCGCGGCCCGGAATTCACCAGATTTACCAAGATTCTCGGGACGGGCAGGAGGGAGAACGGCGCATGGCGTCCCCGCGCACCGCTTCGCAGCACGAATCGTGGCTGTCCCTAGGCCCGGCGAGCCGGCTCGTGGGCGTCGACCCTGACACGCTGCGCCGGTGGGCTGACACAGGGCGCGTCCCATGCTTCTTGACGCCGGGCGGGCACCGCCGCTTCAGCAAGAGGTCCCTCGAGCACCTCGTCCGCGACCGCTCCAACCCCCGCGCCTCGCTCACCGCTCTCGGGGCGACGCCGCAACGAGTCGTCGCCGCATACCGCAAGCGGTATGCCCAAGGCAGGCTCACAGGGTCGGTCCGGGGGAGTCCCTTCCCCGATGCGCGCGTTGTGGTGCCGCAGTCAGAACGCGAGATCTTCCGTGTCGAGGGCCGGTCGCTCGTGGATGCGCTGCTTCGCTTCCTCGACGCCTCGCAACCCGGACCATCGAGCGCCGCCCTCGCCGAGGCCTCCCTGCTCGTCGAGGCCCTGGGCACGCGGCTTGCGGGCTCGGGCGTGGGTCTGGCCGATGCAGTCGCCCTCTTTGCCGGCGCCCGCCAGCCGCTCCTCGGCGAGCTCAGGTCCCTCGGTCGTCGCCGATCACTCGGCCCCGACCGGCTCGGGGAGCTATACGAACGCGCCTCGACGGCGCTCGATGCTCTCCTCATCACGCTCGTCCAGTCGTACCAAGCCGCCATATAGGAGCCGACCCGTGAACCCGAATGTCGTCCTGCCGTTCATGTCGTCCACGCTGAGCCTGGTCTTCTTCGTGTTCCTCGTGGACCAGTGGCGCGAACGCCGCCGGCCCTACCAGGCCGTGTGGGCGATCGGCATGCTCTGGTACGGGCTAAGTGCGGGCACCGAGTGGATCGGTGGCGCTTTCGGCTGGTCCGAGCTTCTCTACCGGCTGTGGTACCTGATCGGGGCGGTCTGGGTGGCGGGATGGCTCGGCCTCGGGACCGCGTACCTGCTGGGCAAGACACGCTTCGGGTATGCCTTCGCCATTAGCCTCTTCCTGGCGGGCCTGTTCACGGCGCTGACCGAGCAGCAGTACCACTACGCGGGCAGCGGCGCCGCCCCGATCCTGTACTTCGCCGTGGCGATTGTGCTGGCCGGCGTCATCGTGGTCGAGACGTATCGAGGCGACGCACGCTGGCCGAGCGTGGCTGCGTTGGGGATCGGGGGCGGCACGCTCATCTCGGCGATCATGATGGCGACCGTCCGGCTGCCTGCCCCGGGCTGGATCGTCGACCCGGTCACGCACATCCCGACCGGCGACCTGTTCCCTGGGTACCTGCGCCTGCTGACGCCGTTCTTCAATGTCACCGGCGCGTTCTCGCTCATACTCGGCGCCCTCTACAGTACCTACGTCTTCATGCCGAAACGGCGGATCATCCGGTATTCGCTCGGGCGAGGACAGAGTGCGGCGTCCTGGGCGCGCAACCTCGTGATCGCGCCCATCGCGATCGTCGCCAACTTTGCCGCGTCGGTCCCGGGCGCCCTGTCCGCCCTCGTCTCAGGCCGGATCAACAGTCGCGTCCCGGCCACGGTGCTGATCGCGATCGGCGGTCTCATCCCCGCGATCACGAGCGGGCTCAACCGGTTCGGCAACACCAGCGGCTTCTTCGTCGGGGAGTTCCTCGGGGTGCTCTTCCTGTTCCTGGGCTTCCTCGTTTCGATCGAGGTGTTCCGCGAGATTCGGATACCGTTCACACATGTCGTCTTCCGGACACGGACAGCTGAGGAGGGGTGAAGAGGAGGCCTGGCCGCGCTCGAGGGCAGTTCGGAGCAGGGTCATCGGGGCGCAGACCGGAATGGGTGGCCGTCGGCGATCAGCTTCCACCCGAGCAGGTGGTCGGCGGCGACACCGACCACCATGTTCGCGGACGCGATGACCCAACGCACGTGAGGGACGACTGCGTCAGCGGCGGCGAGCGAGCCCGCCCCGTCGGGGGTCGCCGATCCTGCGTCGCGCTCTTTCGTAGATAGCATCGGCGCGGCCAACGGCGCGACGAAGCTCGGTGGAGGCTTCGGCATCTACCGGGGTGTGACCTTCCATCCGCCGAGGCCTCCCGCTACCTCGGGCACAGCTCGGCCGACGTCACGCGGCGCTGTGCCCAGCAGACCCTCGATGCTCTTGGGGTCCGCGCGGCCTGCCTTGGCGCGGGCCGGCTTGGTGGGCGTGTGAAGAAGACCCGTGAGCGTTATCGCAACCCAGGGGCTTTGCGCGGTCCGCCACCCCGGCGCCTGCGGCACGCTCCTCGCCGATCTGGCAGCGCCGTTCATCCTCGGGTCGCACTGAGCCCTGCTGCCCGCGATCGTGGTCTGCGGCGTCGTCGTGCTGCGCACGCTGCTCGAGGACGGCGCCCTGCGCGCTGAGCTGCCGGGCTACGCGGCACATGCGGAGAGTTCAGCCGCCAAGCGGTAGGCCGAGGCGCGCCCGCCAGGATCGGCGGTCGCCTTTGTCACGGCAGCGGCCGCCACACCCTCGACAGCAGGAGGCTCGCCGCTGCCAGCACCGCCCCCAGAGCCACGAACCCGACGCTCAGTTCCGCGACGGCGTGCCTGGTGATCAATGTCGTAGGCAAGGACTGGAAGACCTGCTCGAGCTGGCCGGCGCTCGCGGCTGGGTAGTAGCGCCCCCCGGTGAGGCTAGCGGTCTGCATCAGCGGCTGATCGTCGATCCCTCGGCGGAAGCCCCCGCCACTGCCGAAGCCGCCACCGAAGCCGCCTCCGAACGCGCCCCCAAACGGTGCGCCCGCCGGCTCGCCTCCCGAGAACTGGAACACGCACGCCGGGTCGAGCGCGCCGCCCTGCGGCGTGCCATAGCCGATGGTGTAGACGCGGATTCCGCGGGTGGCAGCCTGCTGAGCGGCGTCGACTGGCCCCGGGCCTGTGTTGTTGCCGCCGTCGGTCAGCACAACAATGATGTCCGCGGCGTAGTCGCCCTTCGGCACCGCGGGCGGCTCCACCCCGGGCCGCCCGTAACCGGTGCTGGCCGGCACTGACGGATCGACCTCAGAGATAGCGTCGATGGCCGCGAGGATGCCGTCACCGATCGCCGTGCGCCGCCCGGTGGTTAGGCTCTCGACTGCCCCGAGGAGGGCCTGCCGGTCGTTCGTCGGCGCCTGCACGATCTGCGCGAACGTGCTGAACGCAACGATGCCGATCTGCGTCGTGGCGCTCTGGTGCTCGATGAACGATGCCGCCGCAGACTTCGCGGCCTCGAGTCGATCCGGCGTGACGTCGTTTGAGCACATGCTGCCCGAGACGTCGATGGCGAGGACGATCGTCGTCTCGTTGGCCGGCACGCTCGCGATGGTGATCGGACGGGCTAGCGCGAGGACGAGCGCTGCGATCGCAATGGAGAACAGGGCGAACGGCAGGTGGCGTCGCAGTCGTCCCGATCCCGGCTGTGCCTCCCTCACCAGCGCGAGACTCGAGTAGCGGAGGCCCGCGGGCCGGCGCCGTCGGAGGCTCCACGTGTACGCGGCGACGAGGATCGGCACAACCCCGAGTGAGAGCAGCAGCTGCGGCCACAGGAACTGCATTTATCGCCTCCCCGCCGTCCCGGTGCGCCGCGACCGACCGATCACGGCGCACGCCCCAGCCAGACTAGGGAGGAGAGGGCACCCGCTGCGAGGAGGAGGACGCTGACGCCGGCGAGCACCGTCGTGAGCTCGATCTGCTGCGGCCGGATCACCAGCTGCGTGTCCAGGTGGTCGTAGATCGAGCGGAGGTCCTGCGCGTTGCTGGCGCTGTAGTAGGCGCCCCCGGTGGTCTGGGCGATTTGCTGCAGCGTGGCCGCGTCGAGCTGGGTGTGTACGCGGAAACCGTCGAGATCTAGGGTCGTTCCCGCCGCGGTGCCGATACCCACGGTGAAGATGCGCACGCCCCGGTCGGCCGCGGTCTGTGCCGCGACCAGCGGGTCAGGGGTTTCGTTGTTTTCGCCATCAGTGAGTAGGACGATCACCGCCGGAGCATGCGTGCCCGCCGGCACCGGGGTGGGCGACGGCGACGGAACAGGAGACGCGTTGCTGTAGTAGTTGATCGTCGGCCCCGCCGCCTCCGCGGCGATGGCGTCCAGCGACACGAGGATGCCCTGCCCAAGGGACGTCCCGCCCTGGGGTCTCAGTCGGTCTAGTGCCGCGATCACCGTCGCCGAATCGTTGGTCGGCTGCTGTGCCAGCAAGCCCGCGTCGCTGAAGGCCACCACGCCGATCACCACGCTCGCCGGCTGGCGCCTCACGAAGTCCGTGGCTGCGGCCCGGGCGGCGGCGATGCGGCTGGGTGTGAGGTCCGTAGCGGCCATGCTGCCCGACACGTCAAAGGCGAGGATGACAGTGCCTTCTTCGCGCGGCACGTCAATGGTGCCTTGGGGACGGGCAAGGGCGATCACCATGACACTCATCCCGGCCAGGATTAGTACCGCCGGGACCCGGCCGAGGACGGCGCCGCTCGCTCGTCCGGTCGGACTCCCGATCTGTCGCGTCAGGACGGCGGCCTTTCGCCGCTGCCTGCGGCCGATGAGCTGGTAGGTCAGGATGCCGATCGGGAGAAGCATAAGCAGGGCTAGCGCCTGGGGCCAGAGGAAGGACACCGCTACCTCCGACGCCGGCGGCGCAGGGTCGCCATGCGCACAATCGCGGCGACGAGGTCCTCGTCGGTCGAGAGCGACATCGCGTCCACACCCGCGCGCCTGAACGCGTCGCCGACGGCGGCCTCCCGGGCACGGACGGCCGCCTCGAAACGCTGGCGGAAGGCGCGGTCGCCCGTGTCGACGAAGACCTGCTCGCCCGTCTCGGAGTCCTGCAGGATGACCGGGCCGACGTCGGGCAGCTCGATCTCCCGCGGGTCGACGAGGCGTACGGCCACGACCTCGTGTCGCCGGTTGAGGCTGTCGAGCGACCGCTCCCAGCCGGGGACGCTGATGAAGTCCGAGATGATGAACACGAGCGAGCGGCGTTTGATCACCCGGCGCCCGGTGTCGAGCAGCGAGCCCAAATCGGTAAACGGCGCGCCCGCCAGGCGCGGACGCTGCAGCAGAGCGTTGATGATCTGCAGGACCTGCAGTCGGCCGCCGCGCGGCGGGATCGCCTGGTCCACGTGGTCACCGTACAGGAGCGCGCCAACGCGATTGCCCCGACGCGTCAGCAGGCGGGCCAGTGTGGTCACGAAGTCCACCAGCGCGGTCCGCTTCTCGCGGTCCGCGTCGACGGTCCCGAAGTCGACCGATGGGCTGAGGTCGAGGAGGAACCAGGCCGTGATCTCCCGGTCCTCGGTGTACTGGCGCACATACGGCGTGTCGAGCCGTGCGGTCACGTTCCAGTCGATGTACCGCACGTCGTCGCCGGGCTGGTACTCCCGGAGGTCTGCGAAGTCCACCCCAGTGCCGTAGAACAGGCTGCGATAGTCGCCCTGCAGCAGGCCGTCCAGGCGCCGAATGACGTGCCAGTCGAGTCGCTGCAGGACGCGCTCAGGCGTCGACGTGTTCGTGGGCGGGCTCCCTGGTGGCGACTGTCGGAGGCGGGATGTGTCGCAGGATGGCAGTGAGCACGGTGTCGCTGCTCACGTTGTTCGAGAGCGCCTCGAAGGACAGCACGAGCCGATGGCGCATCACGTCCTGAGCCATGTCCTGCACATCCTGGGGAATGGCGTACATCCGGCCGCGGATGTACGCGAGGGCTCGGGCCGTGAGGATCAGGTTGATCGAGGCGCGCGGGCTCGCCCCGAACGTCAGGTAGCGCTCCAGCTCGGGCACGCCGTACGTCCGCGGGGCGCGCGTGGCTGCCACCAGGCGGACGGCGTAGTCGATGAGGGACGGATCCACGTAGACCCGGTCGGCCTCTCTCTGGAGCTCGATCAGCCGGTCGGGCGACAAGACCTGCTCGACCGCTTCGAGCTGGCCAGTGATGCGCTCGACGATCACGAACTCCTCGGTGGTGCTGGGATACCCGACCATAACCTTCAACATGAACCGGTCGATCTGCGCCTCCGGCAGTGCATAGGTCCCCTCGGTCTCGATCGGGTTTTGGGTGGCTAGGACGAGGAACGGGTCGGGCACCTTGAACGTCTCGCGCCCGATGGTGACTTGGTGTTCCTGCATGACCTCGAGTAGCGCGCTCTGTACTTTGGCCGGCGCGCGGTTGATCTCGTCGGCCAGGAGCAGGTTCGTGAAGACCGGTCCGAGCGAGGTGCTGAACTCTCCGGTCTTTTGGTTGTAGATGCGCGTGCCGACGAGATCAGCTGGCACCAGATCGGGCGTGAACTGGATGCGCTTGAAGTCGCCGCCGATCGAGGCCGCGAGCGTCTTGATAGCCATCGTCTTGGCTAGACCCGGCACGCCCTCCACGAGAAGGTGTCCACGGGCGAGCAGGGCCACGGCGAGCCGCTCGAGCAAGTGGTCCTGCCCGACGATCACCTTCTTGACCTCGTACAGGACCTGCTCCATCGGCCGCGGCGGCGGTGTGCCGGGTTCCACGGGCTTCTCCTCCTGTAGGTTGCTCGGGCCTCGTACGCCCCGGGTGCTGCCGGCTCAGTACTGAGGCAGACCGGCGGCGCCGCCGGCCACGTTGATGGGCACCGCCAGTCCGATCCCGATGAACACGTCCTGTCCGGTCGGGTTGATCAGGGCCGTGACGATCCCGATGACCTGGCCGTCGCGATTGAGCAGTGGGCCGCCGGAGTTCCCGGGGTTCACCGCCGCGTCGACTTGGATCAGTTGGTGCAAGACCGGTCCGCCGTGAGGCAGCTGGAAAGTGCGGTCCAGTCCTGAAACGATTCCCGCGCTGATGGAGGCGTAGAGCCCAAAGGGGCTCCCAACAGCGAACGCCTGGCTACCGATGCGGACCGACCCGGGGTTGCCGAGAGTGGCCGGCGTGATGGTGGCCGGGAGTCGGGACGCGCGGACGACCGCGATGTCCTCGTCCGGCTGCGTCGACGCAATCTCGCCGGCCGACTGAGTGCCGTCGCTGAACGTCACTTCGATGGTCGCGGCACCGGCCACCACGTGAAGACTGGTGAGGATGTCGCCGCTGTCATCCACGATGACGCCGCTGCCCAGGCCGTTGGTCGCGCCGTTGGTGGCGGTCGCGGGAGGCGCATAGGTGGTTTGAATCAGGACGAGGGACGGCTCGATGTCGGCAAACACCTGCTCCGACACCGCGGGCGCGGGTGTCTGCGATGCGAGCGCCTCGGTGATGCTCTGGCTAACATCAGTGCGGGTGACGGGAGGCGGACCGGGAAACGCCACCCCGTAGACGACGAGCGCGACGAAAGCCGCAAGCACGCCCGCGCCGAACAGGCCAAGACTCCGGGCACGCCGGCCCGGTGATCGATACCAGCGGCGCACCGGCGCTTCCTCCGCGCGCAGCGCCTCGTTTGCCAGGTCCGTGTTCCGCAGAGCGAACTCCAGTCCGTGCTCGGCCAGGTGGGAACGCGCCCAACCGGTGGACTGCGCGTCGGACAAGTATCGCGGACTTGGCTGAAGGGCCCCTGAGAAGAGAGGGCCCGCCGGGTCGCATCCGCTCGGCGGCCCTCAATGCAGGCAACTGGGCTTGAAGAGCCCTTGAGGAACCGGCGGCGCGCTTTCAGAAGAGAACCGGCGATTGTTCCCGCACCATCCCTGGACAGCTCGGCTTTGACGGACACACGTCTCCCCGTCAGCGCGTGCGGAGCGCCTCCGCCAACTCCCACAGCGCCTCGGCCTCGGTCATCCCACGGGAGTCGACGGCGGGCCGGTCCGCGAACCGGCGCAGGTGCCCCGCGTAGAACGCCGACGCCGCCCACAGCCGCTCCTCTGAACGCCAGTGCGGGCGGGTGGCTTCCCAGCCCGGCAAACGGTCGAGGGCTTGGTGCACGGCCTCCCATGCTTCCTCGACGTTGCTCATGCCGAGGCAGTATAGAACAAGCGTTCTGGTACCAGAATGGCAACCGAGTGGGCGTGTTTCGTCTCGGTCGCTCCCGACGATGCTGGCGGACACAGAACTGTCGTTGGGATCTTCGCGGTCTCAGGCCCCGTAGGGCGCTCGGGTCCCTGGCACGGGCCGTCGCCTCGGAGCGAGCGACCATCACCAAATGAACGGGACGAGCCGCTTGCGGCCCTCCGCGTAGACCTGATATCTACCGCCCAGATCTCGCGAGAGGGCACGCTCTTCCACTCTGATGCGGTAGACGAGTCCACAGAAGATCACTCCGGTCAGGATGAGGAGGGACAGCCAGTTGCGGAGGAAGAACCCGACGCCGATGACGGCCAGCAGGCTTCCCGTGTAGCCGGGATGGCGGATCACTCGGTAGGGACCGGCGGAAATGACCGGCTGATCTTGGCTCGTCTGCACAGTGAAGGTGAAGTAGCGACCCAGCGATCGGAAACTCCAGAGCCGCAGGCCCGTGCCGCACGCCAAGAAGGCGAGGCCGACCCAGAGGGCGAGGGATCCGAACGGCATCCTCGCCGATGGAACCGTGCGTTGTGCAGCGATGGCGACGGCGGCCGCGATCACGGCAGAGGCGCGCACCACCCACGCGCTCTTGCGGTCGGCCGACCTCGCCTCCGGCCGCTGCAGCAGTGCCTGTCGGGTCTCGATGAGGTACCAGATGCCCGCCGCGACGATGAGCGAAACCACGACGGGCGGGGTTGAGGGCATCTCGACGCCACTGTACGACTCGAGGTCGTTCGAGGGAGAAGATCGCCGAGCCATCCCAATTGACGTCGCGGACCGGCTCCGGAAAGCTCGAGGACCTGCTCACCGGCGGGCTGATCACAGACGACCAGCTCGGTTCGAAACGTCGCCCGCTCAGCGAGTCGCCGTAGGAGCACGGGCTCCACTCTTGGCCCTCGTGGTTTCTGTATGCATCACGCGGAGCACGCCTCTCGACGGCACACATTCGGTGGCTGGGCAAACCAGACTCTGCCTGGGACGTCCAGGTGCCCTGCCCAAACCCCTCTGCGGCTCGAGCGTCGGTCGCAACGTCAACGTCGCGGTACCGACTTGTCAGCCCAGGCCCCCGAGGATCCCGCCCAGACCTCCTCCCAGCAAGCCGTCGAGCGGCGACGACTCGTGTCCCTCTTCCTTCTCGATCTGCTCCAGGGCAACGACGATCGCCAGGGCGAGGGGGGCATCGAAGGCCGGCGCGACCTGGATGCCGTAGGCGTCGTGGATACTGAAGAACTGGCGCGAGGCGATGATCACGTCTGTGCCGTCCTTCTGGATGCGGAATTCGCGATTCATCCAGTTGCCGGTGACCTTCATCTGCCCGCCGTCTGCCGCGGTGATCGTGAAGTGCTCGCCAAACATCGACATCAGGGCTTTCTGGATCGTCGCGACTACCGTGTCGCCCTGTTTGACCTCGAAGGTCGGATGGACGTGCGCAAGCGACTTGTTGATCTCGTAGAGCTCCTGCCCCGAGGTGTCCTTGAGAAGCAGCGAGCGCCGGAGTGCCAGGAGCTTGCCGTCCACCTCGAAGGCGTGATTCCCGTTCGAATCATCGATCCATAAATCGCCGGTCATCGAAATCAACTTCTGGTTCAGCACGAACGTCTGGCCGTTAGCGTTCTGTTCAGCGGCCCTGGCAGCCGGTGCAGGAGCTACGACAGCAGGCTGAGCCGAGGCGCCGGAAACAGGTGCCACCCGCGGTCCGACGGGGGCGCCGCAACTGACACAGAACTTGGCATCGTCAGCCAAGCTGCCGCCACACTGTGTGCAGAACATCGCGAACGTCACCTCTTGCTGACGAGCAATCGGACGACTCTACAGTATGCGCGGGCGGCAACGCCGATCCAACGCCGGGTCGCTTCTCAGGGCTGGCAATGAAAGGAGGTCGAAACCGCCAAGGTCACGCACGATCGTCGGCATCGCGGTGCCAACGGTCGTGGTGCCGAGCATGCCCAGCAGCATCGAGAGCATGACACCCAGCAGCGTCCAACGGATCGTTCTGGGTGAGGAGGGCGTAGGAACCGGGACGTCGGGCCCAGCCATCGCACATCACTCCTTATGGTGGCGAGCCAGGGGCGACGCCGGAGATCTGGCCGAAGCCGGCGCGTCGCGAGCACCGGGCCGATCGGCGCTCTCAGCCGTTCGACGGGGACCGAGCCGGCTCAGACCAGGGCTGCCTGGAGGACGCCGCAGCGCCACACGGCCCGGATGGACAGCGTGTCGGAGATGGCGGTGGTGGGGTCCCCGTCCACGAGGAGCAGGTCGGCCCGGGCACCGGCGCTGATACGTCCGCGGTCCGTGAGGCCGAAGCGGCGTGCCGGCGTCGACGTCGCCGCTCGAAGGGCTTGCACGGGAGTGAGTCCTGCGGCGACGAGTAGCTGGAGCTCGTGGTGGACGCTCGCCCCGTGGGCCAGGCCGCCGAACTCAGGCGACGGCTGGGTGACGTCCGTCCCGGCGAGGATGTCCACACCTGCCGCCTGCAACGCGGCGACCGTGCCCAGTGCGTCCTCCAGGCGGCCCTGTGGGTAGACGTTCGCGCATCCACGGAGCGACTCGAGCCAGGCCGTGGACAGCCTGCTGCTGACCCGCTCGTCCGAGGCGAACGCCGCCCCGCTGTGGCCGACGGCCGAGGACACGACCGTCAGGGTGGGGATGACGAACGTGCCGGCCGCCACGATCTCGGCCACGATCCCGGGGGTGTGCGGGCCGTCGAGGAACAGGTGGCCGAGGCCATCCACGCCGGCCCGCACGGCGCGCCGCGCGCCCTCGATGGTCGTCACGTGGGCGACGGTCAGCTTGCCGTGGCGGTGGGCCTCCGCCACGGCCGCCTCGAGTACCTCGTCGCTGATCACCGGGAGTCCCGGATGGCCAACGACCGTGCCGTCCTCGATCATGATCTTGATGTAGTCCGAGCCCAGGGCGATCTGTTGTGCGACTAGGGTGATCGTCTCCTCGGCGGTGGAGCAGAAGGGGAAGGCGAACGCGGCCATTGCCTCCTCGAGCGTCATGCCCTCCGGGATCTCGGGGTGGTCGTCGTCGCCCTCGGGCGGCCCGTACTCGGTCGGGTGCCCGCCGGGCGCCGTGACGCACATCCCTGCCGCGCGTACGTCGGCGAGATCATCGCTCTCCGCCACCAGGTGCCGATGCTCGCCCGGCCAGTAGCCCATCATGTCGAGTTCGGTCGTCACGCCGAATCGGAGCGCAAGCCGGAGGCTGTCGATGCTCGTGTGGCAGTGGGAGTCGATCAGGCCGGGCAGGAGGGTCCCGCCGCCGGCGTCGACGACCGTGGCACCGACCGGCACCGATTCCCCGACCGCACGGACTACCCCGCCGTCGATCACGACGGCGCTCGCACCGATGACCTGCTTCCCATCGAAGACCCGCGCATTGGTGATCGCGGTGGTCATGCTCATGGTTTCCGCGTCCTCTAGCGGCTTGGTCCGGTCTTGGGACTGGGGCGCGCCCGCGCGCGGGGTGGCCTTATCAGCGTTAAGTCCTTACCGCTGTAAAGCTTGCCTTTACAGTTTGCCGCAATCGACGACATCAGATAACCCAACGGAGAAGGCACCTTGGAGTACGGGCTGCACCCCATCATCGAGGGCATACGCAGCGCGCTGGGCAGTCGCGGAGCGTGAACTACCAGCCACGGACACCGCCGATACTGGCCCCCACGGCGAGTATGCCCGCCGGGCGGACGCCGGCTTGCTCACGTCAGGCGTGGCGGAACTGGGAGACCTGCACCTCGACAAGCTCCTTCACGAGGTCCGCCGCGGAGGCTGATCGAGCCGAAAGTTGATCGTGCCCCTCCGAACCGGGTAGGCGGTGAGTCCCGCGCCATGCGCGTCGAGCGGGGCCCGGCCGTGAAGAGACAGGCTGAATACCCACGGTGGGCACCCTCCCTCCTCCGTGGCGACCATTAGAGCGGTGCCCCCACCATCAAACGATGGTGGAGGCTGGAGGGCCGGACGGGTCAGGGCGTCGGTACGGAATCGTGATGGACGTAACTGTCGCTCACTCCGACAGCGCGAGCGCCACAGCTTCCTCTGTCGTCATCAGCTGACCGACCGTCAACCCGGCCAAGGGAGACGACGGCGCCAGCGCAGTCAGCGGGCGGTCGTCGACTGGAGGATGAGCCGGTTGCCGTCGGTATCGGCGAACCCAATCGACCGACCCCACGGCGCCGACGCGATGGCGTCGTCCATGACCACCCCGCGCTCGCGCAGGCGGGCTGCATCGCCGTCGAGGTCGTCAGTCTCGAGGACGAGCCCCGTGAGCGACCCCGGCGGCATCGACTCGAACCACGTGACGAGGGTTATCGACGTCGCCGCCCCGACCGGACGGACCTGGACCCACCGCATCCCGGGACTCATCTGCATCTCGCGCACGAGCTCCATGCCCAGGACGCTGACGTAAAAGTCGCGGGCCCGATCTTGGTCGGTGACGGGGACGGAGAACAGCTGGACCTTCGTGATGCTCACGAGCGGAGGATAGTCCCTCGCGGTGTGATCGAGTCGGAGTGCCCACCGTGGTTGACTCGCGGGCGGACTCGAACGAACGTGCCTTCGGCCGTTCGCGTGCCCTCGTCCAGATACGTCGGTGACACCGGACCCTGGATGCGGGTGAGGCGCGACCTGGGCTGAGAACGGTGCGAGAGCCCTCTCTACGCTGGAAGTGTCAGCAACCAGTAAGACGCAGCTCTCAGCTGCCCTTGAGCGCCTTCAGCCTCGCGTCAACTTCCAGTTCGTCCGAGTCGCTGTCGAGCGAGGCGAACTGCTCCTCCACTGATGAAGCGGCCACTTCGGCTTGCCCGCGGGCCATGGCCTCCTGGCGCCTGATCCGCTCCTCGAACCGGTTGAGCTCGCTCGTGGGGTCCATAACCGAGGCGTCGCGCAGCGTCTGCTGGACCTGCACCTGCGCCTGGGCCATCTTCGCCCGCCCGACCAGCTCATCGCGCTTCTGCACGAGCTCCTCGCGCTTCGCACGAAGCTTCGTGAGGCCATCCTTGAGCTTGTCGACGAGCTCAGTCTGCTGGGCGATCTGCGTCTCGAACGTCTTGACCTGGTCCTCGAATCCGAGCTGGCGTCGCAGCGCGACCTTGGCGAGCTCGTCGAACCGATCCGCTTCGGCCGCGTTGCCGGCCGCCCGGAGCTCGTCGGCCTTGTGCGACGCCGCAGCTGCCTTGCTGCCCCACTCCGTAACTGCGGCCTTGGCCTCAGTCGCGTCGTCCTCCATGAGGCGCAGGTTCCCGACGGTCTGGGCGACCGCATCCTCGGCCTCGGCCATGTTGTTCGTGAAGTCCCGGATTAACTGGTCGAGCATCTTCTCCGGGTCCTCGGCGCTGTCGATGAGCCCGTTCACGTTCGCCCGGACGAGCTGGCCGATGCGGCCAAGGATCGATGTCTGCGCCATGCAAGGTTCTCCTTCCTATCGTCCGCGTGAACGCATCTCAGCGCGACGGCGCGTCAGCACAACCCAGCTCACCATCTCCCGCCGCCACCGAAGCCTCGGCCACCACCGAAGCCCCCGCCCCCGCCGAAGCCGCCGAACCCTCCGCCGCCACCGAAGCCGCCGAAGCCGCCGCCCCGACCGCCCCAGGGCGAGCCCCCCCAACCGCCTCCCCGGAGGCCGCCGCCGAGCAGGCCACCCAGAATGAGCCCGCCCATGAGTGCGCTGGTCGGGTTCATGCCGCGCTGGCCACCCGGTCCCCCGCGACCGTCCCAATCATCGAACTCTGAGCTGGCGATCCGGTACGCTTCGTCGGCCAATTGCTGCGCCTGCTGCGCCTCCGGCAGCGCCGACCCGGCATCCGCCGCCGCCGGGGCGGCCGCCAACAGCAGCAGCACCGCCCAGACGAACCCGAGCAGCAAGGACAGGCGACGTGTGGCCCGGAGCATCGTGGCCGACATGCTACCCCCGTGCGGTCGTCGGCCGCCGCCCCATCACGATGGTCCGCTCTTGGTGGGGCCGGACGCCCTGGGCTACTCCGCGCGGGTGAGCCGCACGACCGGGATCTCGCGATCGGTCCTGCGCGCGTAGCCTGCGAAACCAGGCGAGCGGGCGGTCATCTGGCGCCAGGCGACCGCGCGCTCCTCCCCGCGCAGGAGCTCGGGCGTGACCCGAAATCGTTGGGGGCCGACCTCGACCCAAACCTGGTCGGGGTGGTGGGCCAGGTTGATGAACCAGGCCGGATGACGGGCCGCGCCGCCGGCCGAGCCGGCCACGAGCCAGCGGTCCGCCCCGTCGGGGAAGCTCGCCACCGGGGCCGTGCGCGGCCGACCCGAACGGGCGCCCACGGTACTGAGCAGGAGCATCCGCGTGCCGACGAGGCGGCCACCCAGGAGACGGTAGAGCGCGGCATACACTCCCCCGAAGGTTCGGACGAGTGGTCCACAGGGCATCCGAGCCCCGCGCGTCCCCGCCGGCGGGATCTCGAGCGTCACGCCTGATCCTCGGCGGAACCCACGTAGCGCGCGTGGGGAGTGCGGGTGCCGTCGAGACCGAAGCTCACGATGCGGATCGGAGTGATACGGATGAACTCGTCAGCGAACCCCGGGCCGAGCGACACCCCGCCCGCCAAGAGCAGGCTGGCTCGTCCCCGGATCTCGACCATGCGCGGCCGCCAGGGCGGCAACACGTCGTCGACGACGAAGGCGACCCGTGGCTCGCGGCCGATGTCGCGCCACTTCTTCGTGGCCGCCGGTGCATGGCCGCCGATGTCGATCGTGTCGGTCTCGCCGTTGTAGGCGAAGGAGACCGGCACGACGTGAGGTGCGCCGTCAGACCCGACGGTGGCCAGACGTCCCAGGCGCTGGCCAGCGAGGTACTCGAGTTCGAGGTCGCTGAAGACGCTCATGGTGCTCCCGAGGGTGTCGCAAGGGTGGAGCCGGGCCAGATGGTCGGTCTGGTCACGCTAGCCGACCATCGGTGCCCGCGCAAGAACAATAGCGGCAGTCCTGCGTGCTGTGCCAGTTGGGGGCTCGCGGTCGACCGGGACTCGCACCGCATCTGGGGTTCAGGTGCCGCAGGCCACCAACTTCCCCGATCACCTGAACGGCCGGAGGCGGCACCAGAGGGCACACAACGGCGCCCATTCCGAACCCAATGCCTGTACTGTGCCTGTCAGACGCGGCTCACACCGCGCGCCCGGTGCCTCCTGCGCGGGGTCGGGCCTCCCAAGCCCTGCACGGATCCGCGGATACTCGACGGTCGCACCCGACTCCATGCCTCGTGGCGGGCTGGGGACCAACGCGTGGTCGCCGTCGAACCGGTCGCGTGCCCTCCTGTTTGAAGTTGGGTCCGGCAAGTTCTGCGGCCCGTCCATCGGAGGGTTGAAAGGATGCCGGAGGGCACTGGCACGCGGGACCTGTGGCCGGGGAGACTCACACTCGAACGAGCGGCAGCATCCCGGGGAGGCGAGCATGCCCAATGCGGCGGGTCATGGCGTGGCGATCGAGCGCCGCATCCTGGACCGCGAGCACCGCGAGATCGAGCACGTCGTGGCCCGCATCGAGACCACCGCCGAGATGGCTGGCAACCTCGCGGCCCAGGATCTCGCCAACGCCCTGCGCAGCCTGCTCGACACCATTGAGAAGACGCTCCTCCCGCATCTCGACTGGGAGGACAACTTCTGCTTCCCCGAGATCGATCGCCTGGCCGCCACGCCGTTGGCCACTCGGGTTCTGCGACTCCAGCATGGGCAGATCCGCCAGGCCGTGGAGCGCCTCGAGGCGGACTGGCTGGCCGTGCGACGGGAGCCCAGCCACCGCCAGCTGGTCGACGTGCGGGCCCACCTCTACGGGTTGCACGCGCTCATTGGCTCTCACCTCGAGCAGGAGGAGCACGCCATCCTCCCATCCTTAGAGGCCGAGGCCGAGGCCGCAGCAGAGGCACCCGTCCAGAACGTGTAACCGGCTCCGGGCGTGGCCCGGGGGACGATGACTGCGTGTTAGACCCTCCGGGCACGTGCGAGTCGACTGCGCACGCCTCCGTCGCTGCGGCGCCCTGCACGGAGGACAGATACCGTTCCCGCTCGAGGTAATGCCGTGCCGCTTGTGCACGAGTTCATCGGATGTGCCCTCGCGATCAGTCGTGCAGCTTGCGGAACCAGAAGTGGTGCCGGTCACCCTCCGAGTAGGCGCCGATGATGTCCTGCCTCGTCATCTGGGACCACGCCGGCGCGTCGGCGAGGATGCCCGGGTCGGTGGCCACCACCTCGACGATCTGCCCGACCCGCACCGTCTTGACGGCCTGGGCGAGCTTGACGATCGGCATGGGGCAGAGAAACCCGGAGGCGTCGACGACGACGTCGGCATGGGGCAGGGCGGGGGCTGGGCGTGGCGTGGTCATGGAAAGTAGCCTCGTAGCTTTAGATGAAGAGGTTGACGTCGCTGCCCTTCGCGTCGGCGAGATAGGTGGCCACGCCGGCATAGGCGTCCACGATGGGCAGCAGGTCGGCCTCGGTCAGGCCCATCACGCCCATCGTGATCGTGCAGGCCACGAGCTTCACCCCGAGCGAGTGCGCGAGGTCCACCATCTCGTCCACGCGTGGCATGTGGAACTGGCCCATGAGTCGCCGCATGAGCACGGGCCCGAGGCCCAGGAAGTTGAAGCGGGTCAGCGGCAGGCGCCGCGCGCCACCCGGTTTCAGCCAGCGGAAGGCGGTGCGCAGCGGGTCGCGGCCCATGCGCGAGGCGTCGGGGCGCGTCAGGACGTCGAGCCCCCAGAAGGTGAAGAACATCGTGACCGGCAAGCCGCTCGACGCGGCGCCGACGGCGATGTTGAAGGCCGCCTGGACGCGGTCGAACTCGCCGGAGAAGACGACGATAGTGACGCCGTCCTTGGTGGTGGGTTGTGCGCTCGTCGCAGGCGCGAGTGCGATGTCGGTCTCGGGAGTCGAGGCCTGCTGGTCGGTCGGTCGATCAGCGGACGGGGAGGGCGGGGCCGGCGGTCGTACCGGTAGGGTGGTTGTCATCGAGAGGACCTCGGAGTGCAGCGGCCAGACGATCGATCGCCGGCGGGCTCCTCGAGGGACGAGGTCAGGCCGCGCCGGCGCCCGGACAGGCGCAACAGTGTCCGAAGCGGGAGGGGACGCTGGCGCGGCGCATCGGGGGAGTGTACGGACGAGCAGGTAGTCGGTCAACGCCGGGCGTGGGAGGGGTAGGTGCTATCCACCGGGGCGCGCTGTCTGTCAGCGTCGATCTCTTGGCCGAGATCGACGTCGGCATTGCTGGGCCGGGCACCGAACAGCTGGAGCACGACGCGCGAGCCGACGCCGCGTCAGCCGACGCCGCGCCGTTTCTCGAGCACGATCTGCAGGTCCTGGCTGATCCCCGTCGCGAAGCCGGCCTCGCTGAGGGCCAGGTAGAACTCCCACATGCGCACGAACCGATCGTCGAAGCCCATGGCTCGGGCCTCGTCCAGCCGGCTCATGAACCGCGTGCGCCATTCCCGCAGCGTCCGCACGTAGTTCGCGGCAATGTCGTCCACGCTGCGGATGAGGAGCCGTGTGTCTCGGGTCGCCCGCTCGATGACGGCGAGCGACGGGCAGAGCCCTCCCGGGAAGATGTATGTCTGGACCCAGTTGGCGCCCCGACGTTGCGTCTCGTAGGCAGCATCCGGGAACGTGATCGACTGCAGGCTCATCCGTCCGCCGGGCATAAGCGCCGCGTCGCAGACTTCGAAGAACGTCGCGTAGTACTCCGCTCCGACCGCCTCCAGCATCTCGATCGAGACGATCGCGTCGTACGTCCCACGAATCTCCCAGTAGTCGCGCAGCTGGATGTCCACGAGGTCTGTCGGTGAACGCCGGGCGGGTTTTGCCACGCCTAGGACGGGTACCGCGCGCGGCTGGCGGCCACTCGAAAACCTCGAGGCATCCTGCCCGCACCGAGGCGACGTGACCGCCTCGGCGAGGGATGTCAGACGGCCATACCCTGTTCGCCGAGGGCGACCTCGATCGCCTCGATCAGCTCCGCGTCGCTCGGTCGGGTGCCCAGCGGGAACACGCGCTGCGGGCCTTCGCGTTCCGCCCAGCCAACCGACTGATCGACGGACGTGAGCACGAGCGGGAGGTCCGCGTAGACCTCTCGAAGCGCAGAGACGAGCTGGTGTCCAGCGACGGCGTCGCCGGCGACCCAGGCGTCGTAGACGAGGACGTCCGCGCGGTCGACGAGCGGGCAGGGCATGTCTGCGATGACTGGGCACGGCTCCCGCTCCGGTCCACCGCAGAGCTCGGTCTCATAGCCAGCACCGCGCAGACTGGCGGCCATCTGCTCGGCGACCGCCGGGTCGCGCTGGACGACAAGGACCCGGGTCATGCAAGCCCCTCCATCATGGGTCGTGATCGTAGCCCCTCACGGCAAGAGGCAACGCCAAGCGAGCGGGACTCCGTGCTCGGGTCTTGCGTACTCGCCATGGGTGACGCGGGCGTGATCGGGAAGATCGGGATCACTTCGCTCCAGCGTGTATTGCCGCCGATGCGGCCCTGGAGACCTGGTCAGACCTCCGAGGCGAGGTCGGCCACGCTGCCGCGGGCCTTCTCGCCGTTGGTGACGTCGACCGGCAGCCTCGGTTCCTTGCTCTTGGGCCAGTACAGCTCCTTCTTGATGTGCGGCTCGGGCAGCCCGTGGCCGAGGAGGATCGCCTCGGCCTTCACGATCATGTCGGGGTTCCCGCAGATGTACACGACGGTCCGGTCGGGTTCGATTCTGCAGTCGTCGCAGAGATTGTCGAGGATCGTCTCAACCCGCCCTGTCTTCCCGGCCCAGCCCGCGTTCTCGGGCTCCTGCGGCCGCGAGATGGTGGGGACGTACGTGATGGGCCGTCCGTCGCGCTCGTATCTCTCGAGCTCGCGCCGAAAGCCCAGCTCCTTCACATACGAGACACCGTGCGCGAGGACGGTGCGCGGCAGCTTCCCGTCGCGGAGTTGCGTGCGAATCATCGAGATGAACGGCGCGATCCCCGTCCCGGTCGAGACGAAGATCTGCGTCCTGCGGTCGTCGGGCTCCAGCATGAAGCGCCCCTTGGGGCCAATCAACCGCATCCCGTGGCCGACCGGGAGCCGCCACAGGAGCGTGGTGAAGTGAAGGATTGGGACTAGCCGCACGTAGAACTCGTACCCCTCGCCCGCGACCCGCGGGGACGACGCCACGGAATACGGCCGTTGGACGAGCCTGCCGTCCGCGATCACGCCGAGCGTGAGGTACTGCCCGGGCTCGAACGGGACGGGGTCCCCCCAGAGGCGCACCCAGAAGTACGCAAGATCATCGGTCTCGTCCTCTCGTCGGATGAGTTCCGCGTTGTAGTACTCCGACACGGGGGCGATGACGCGGTCGTCTTCGGTCAGGAGCATCGCGGCGCGGCACCTTCCTAAGCTCGGACGTTCGATGTTCGGGCGTCACGTTTGGTGGGCAGTGTACGTCCGGGCGAACGGCGGGCAGGAACCCCTGGCAGCAAGCCCGTGGTCCGTGGGGGAGGCCGTCGTCATCGTGGTCGGGCTCGGTGGACCTCCCCTGGCTGGCTGGACTGCCTGGCGCAAGCGCCACGACGGGCTGACTCCGCCCGTGCCGGTCACGTGGGCCTCGCCCGCCACCCAAAGGGCCAGCGTCCGGAGCTGTCCTTGGTCATCGTGTGAAAGCGGACCCGCCGGCTGCTGGCGCCGCCGGGTCCGCCGTGATCCGGTCGCCGTCCACGGGCTGTCTTCGCCCTGGCGTGGTAGTCAGGTGGGCGAGAAGTTGCCGCTCTACAACTCGGCAGGCGCTTGCTGCCCGTCACCGACGTCAGCCTAGGGCTCGGACAGAGGCGCCGGTAGATCGCAAGATTGCAGTCGGGCCAGCCTGGAGTCCCCACCCCTTAGCCGCGCACCAGCCCAGCCTCGCCCACGCAGAGCCTGATGCGTGGCAAGCAGGCACCAGTCCGCTCCGCAACGCGCATCTTCACCGCACTCGCGGCGAGCTACGGCTGGCGGAGGGGCGGTCCGGCACTGGGGCAGACCGCGCGCCACTTGTAGGCTCGATTGGTGACAATCGACGGCACGGCGGCGCTTCCCGCACGACGTCCCGGGGGTTCACGGACAAAGGAGACGGCGGATAGCCATGAAGGGCTTCGTTGACGACATCGGGCGGCTCACCGAGGGCAACGCGGACTTCCGGCGCGTGCTCTACACCGGTCAGCATCTCCAGCTCGTGCTGATGACCCTCGCGCCCGGTGAGGAGATCGGCTCGGAGGTGCACCAGGATCGTGATCAGTTCTTCCGCGTCGAGGCCGGCGACGGCGAGATCACGATCGACGGCACGGCGCACCGCGTGACGGCCGACTTCGCGATGATCGTGCCTGCCGGCGCCCGCCACAACGTGCGCAGCGTCGGCTCCGCGCCGCTCAAGCTGTACACGCTCTATGGCCCGCCCGAGCATCGTGATGGTGTCGTGCGCCGGACGAAGGCAGACGCCGACGCCGCGCCCGAACATTTCGACGGCAAGGCCACCGAGTAGCAGCCGCTCGTCAGCAAGAGGCAGAGCTCGACGGCGGGCGTTCGCTCATGACACCTCGGGCGGGCCCCCGAGCCTCGCCGACTTGTACGCGACGCTGCGGCCGTCGGAGACGGCGGTCGTAGTCCTGGAGCCCCGGCCCTATCGAGCGCCCTGACGGTTCCCCCGGCGCGTGGCCGTGGTGCCTCCTGTGGGTCGGTGGCTCAACCGCCGTCCCGCAGGTGGTGCGCGAAGAACGCCTCGATCCGGCCCCGGGCGTCGAGGGCGGCCGGCTCGACATAGTCGACGCCCCCCGTGAACCGGCCCATCAACGCGAACAGCCACGGGGTCTGCTCGTCGCGGTGGTCGTTCATGAACGAGTGCCCCGCGTCCGGGTACTCCTTCACGTCGTGCTCGATCTTGAGGCGCGTCAGGATCCCGTCGAGGCGCGCTGCGGCTCCTTTGAGCGAGCGGTCCTGGGCACCGTAGCTCGCGACGATCGGGCAGGCGTCGCGCAATGCCGTCAGCGGCTCGGCCGGGACTGCACCGTAGTTGACGCTCGCGGCGGCGAACCCGTGCCTGGGGGCGAGAGCGAGGGCGAATCCGCCGCCCATGCAGAAGCCAATGACGCCAACCCTCCCGGTGCAATCCGGCAGCGCTGCCAGCCACGCGCGGGCCGCCTCGACGTCGCCGAACGAGCGTCCCTTGCCCGCGCGGAGGTCGGCCATCGTCGCGAACAGGCACCGATACAGGTTGCCCCGCGAGAAGAGATCCGGCGCGACCGCGAGGTAGCCTGCGGCGGCGAGCCAGTCGGCCTGGCGCCGGAGGTCCTTGCTCATGCCCCCGGCGTCGTGGATGACGAGGACACCCGGCCACGGCCCTTCGCCCGTTGGCCGTGCCAGGTAGGCGGGCAGGTGCGTGGTCAGCGTCTCGATGGTCAGGTCGGTCATGCGGAACCCTCGACAGGAGCAGGGCCGATGATCCGGGTGTTGCCATCGCCCCGGGGCATTCTCGCCGAGACCGGTCCAGCACGCCGGGGCACTAAGGACGGCGGGCCGTCCGTCGGGGCCGAGGGTGGCCTTCCGGCCCTTGGAGCCCGGGCTCGGCGTCGGACATCCTCGCCGCAACGGCCTGCCGCACGGCAGAGGAGCTCGCTCGATGTCGATCCTGGTCACCTACGCCAGTCGCCATGGCTCGACACAGGGGATCGCCGAGCGGATCGCGGAGCGGCTCCGCGCCGACGGTTTCGACGCGGAGGTGCGGCCCGCCGTGGAGGTCCGCGACGCATCGCGGTACGACGCGTTCGTCGTCGGCGGCGCCGCCTACATGTTCCACTGGCTCAAGGACGCGACGACGTTCGTGAAGCGCCACCGGACCCTACTCGCGGAACGGCCCACCTGGCTGTTCAGCAGCGGCCCGCTCGGTACAGACACCGTTGACAAGCAGGGCCGGGACGTGCTGGAGACGACCATCCCGAAGGAGTTCCCCGAGCTGCGGGAAGCGATCCACCCGCGGGGCGAGAAAGTGTTCTTCGGGGCCGTGGATCCCGCCGCCAAGCCGGTCGGTTTCGCGGAGCGATTCATGGCCCTGGTGCCGGCCGGGAAGGACGCGCTCCCGAGAGGGGACTTCCGCGACTGGCCGGCGATCGACGCATGGGCCGACCAGATCGCGCACGACCTCGCCGCGCCGGGAGAAGTCCGGCGATGAGCGACCGACCGGCTACTGGCAGCAGAAGCCGCGCTGGACACTCGCCGGCGCAGTCCAGCGACCTATCCCAGTCCAGGCTCAGGCCCGTCATCGCCACGCTATTCGGCATCCCGGCGGCGGCGATCGTCCTCGCGGCCGCGAACGGCGCGAGTGCTCCGCTCGTCGGGGACGCCGCCGCGCTGGTGGCGCTGTGGATCCTGGGCAGCGCGATGTGCGCTCTGGGGATCAGCACCATGCGCGAGCGGTTCGGATTCGCCCCGACGAACCTCCTTGGCATGCCGCTCGGCCTCCTCGCGACAGCCCTCGTCCTGTCGGGCCTGTTTGGCTGGCCATTGCTCCTTCGCCCGATCATCGATGCGCTGGGCGGCCCGGGGGCGGCCTCGCGCGTGTGCGCCGCGATCGTCGGCGTCGGTGCCGTGATGGCCGTCAAGTGGACGATCGCCCGGCTCTCATACCTTCCCCGGCGGGCTGCTCCGGCGTCGTCGTAGTGCCCGCCGGCCAGGAGACCTCGACGGCACGCAAGGAGACGCCAAAATGCGACGCGGCTGATCAGGCGGGGCATCGTCCTCGCTCTCGGGGCGACCGGCGCCGCCTACGCCCTCTACCACCGGACCGAGGCGTACCGGAACGGCAACCGCCTCTACCGTGCGGGCCGACCCAACCGTTTCGGGCGCGCCGCTGGCGATCTCTGGGCGGCCGCCGCCGATCGGGGGATGGCCCCGTCGTACCTCGTGGCGCTGGAGACCGTCGGCCATCGGTCCGGGCGCGTCACGGCGGTCCCGCTGGTTCTCGCCGACCACGTGGGCCAGCAGTACGCTGTTTCGATGCTGGGCGAACGGTCGCCCTGGGTGCACAACATCCGCGCGGCCGGGGGGCGGGCCGTGATCAGGCACGGCGGGCGCCGCGAGGTCCGCCTCGTGGAGGTGCCGCCGGCGGGCCGTGCGCCGATCCTCAAGGCCTACCTGGCGCGGGCCGTTGGCGGCCGGCCGCACATCCCAGTCGATCCGCGCGCTCCGCTCGAGGAGTTCGAACGGGTCGCTCGGGACTTCCCGGTCTTCCGGCTGGAACCCGCAAGTGCCGCCCTGGGCGGGGCGTGACGAGGAGGCGGAGCGGATCTGTCTCGGACACGCGGCACGATAGCGCACCCTCCCTTCCGAGGCAGCCACCTGACCGGGTCGCGCGGGTCTGGTCTGTAGGATCGGGGGCGCCCTTCGATCTCTGCCAACCCGACGCCTTCGTCGCAGCCGTTGAGGGCGTCGAGCGGGAAGTAGTGCAACCAGCAGTCCGAGCGTGAGGCTCGGGCTGGCGCCCGCTAGCCGCTCATGTTTGAGCCTGCCTCGGTCGGTCCGGCAATACGGTGAGGACCGCTCGGGGTGCAGGGCAAGCCGCTTCATCCCCGGCGGGCGCTACAGTGCCCGGATGCTCCTCGGCATCGACCATCTCGTCATCGCCGTACCTGATCCCGACGCCGCGGCAGCGCAGCTCGAGCGCGAGCTCGACCTTGCCG
>JBKQRF010000313.1:0-12067 GCA_052144055.1 Candidatus Limnocylindrales bacterium | reverse complement strand
GCGTGGCGGTGGCGGATCCGGCACGAGGAGCCTGTCACGACGGGCTGACGCCCGACGGCGTGAACGCCAACCAAGGCGCGGAATCGACGCTCATGTGGCTGACTGCCGTGGAGCGCATGCGGGCGCTGGGAAAGCTGCAGGCCGCTCCGGAGGCGGTGCCTGCCTCGTCGGCGCCTCTGTGTCACGACCGTGCACGGCGACGCTCCGGCCCGGTCGCGGCGAGGGCGTCGTGGTGAGCGGCCCG
Source organism: Candidatus Limnocylindrales bacterium (assembly GCA_052144055.1). Lineage (GTDB taxonomy): Bacteria > Chloroflexota > Limnocylindria > Limnocylindrales > CSP1-4 > JAJYNJ01. The sequence continues at coordinate 11,823 of JBKQRF010000313.1, read as the reverse complement.
GAGCCGCTGTTCCGCCGCGACCCCACCAACCCGATCCTGACGGCCGCCGACCTCCCGTACCCGGCCAACGCCGTGTTCAATCCCGGTGCCGTGCGCCTCGACGGGGAGACGGTGTTGCTCGTGCGTGTGGAGGACATGCGCGGGATCTCGCAGCTGCATGTCGCGCGCAGCGCGGATGGCGTGTCGGGCTGGCGGTTCGACGCGACCCCGCTCCTGCGCTCGGATCCCGAACTCGCGCCCGAGGAGGTCTGGGGCTGCGAGGATCCCCGCCTCACGTGGCTCCCTGACGAGGGCACGTGGGTGGTCGCGTACACCGCATACAGTCGACGCGGCTCGCTCGTGTCGCTCGCGACGACCCGTGATTTCCGCGAGCTGCAGCGCCTCGGACCCGTGATGACGCCGGAGGACAAAGACGCCGCGCTCTTCCCGCGCCGCTTCGCCGGTCGGTGGGCCATGATCCACCGGCCCACTCCGATCCGGGGCGGGACGCACATGTGGATCTCGTTCTCGCCGGACCTGCGCCACTGGGCCGATCACCGACTCCTCCTCGAGGCTCGTGACGGAGCGTGGTGGGACGCCGGCAAGATCGGTCTCGGGCCGCCACCGGTCGAGACCTCCGAGGGCTGGCTGATCCTCTACCACGGCGCCCACTCGACGGCCCGCGGTCCGATCTACCGGGTGGGACTGGCGCTGCTCGACCTCGACGACCCGACGGTGGTCCTGCGGAGGAGCGATGAATGGGTCTTCGGCCCACAGGCGCCATACGAGCGTTCGGGAGATGTCCCGCAGGTGGTGTTCCCCGGCGGCCTCTTGGTGGATCGCGCCGCTGACCGGCTGGACATGTACTACGGTGCCTCGGACACGGTGGTCGGCGTCGCGTCGGCATCGCTCAGCGCCGTGCTCGACTACCTGCGCAGCTGCCCTCGCCCCTAAGGAGACGTGACACACCCCGGTCTTGACCCCGCAGCGGGCTGAACGGCTCCCAGCTTCGGGCCGCGCAACTCTGGCGCCCACCGGACGCAGCGCCGACGGTTTCACCACGCGGGCATGGCCGCCCATGTCTCGCGGATGAGAGGGACGCGTGGAGACTCCCTTTCTGGTACTGCTCGAGCGGGCTGAACTCGCCGCCGCCGAGGCCCGGCAAGCGGCACGGGTTGAGGCGGATCAACGCCTCGAGCAGGCACGGACGGAGGCCGAAACGATTGAGGCGGCCGCGCCAGAGGCCGTGGCCGCGGCCATCGCAGCGCGTCGGCAGCAGATCTTGGACGCGGCGCTCCGCGAGGTGGCCTCCGTCGAGACGGCGCTGGCTGCGGTGGAAGACTTGCGCCAGCGGCCGGATCCCGAGGCCGATCGGCGGTTCGAACGGGCAGTCGAGCAGATTGTCAGCGCCGTGCTCGGCGAGACGGCAGGACCGTGACCCATGCTCGTACACATGCGGCTGGTCGACGTCGTCGTTCCGCGGGCGCAGGCATCCGCGGCGGTGCGAAAGCTTCACCGGGCGGGCGCCGTGCACCTGGTGCCATTCCAGCTCCCGGCGGGCGACGAGGCCGGGATCTTCGGCGCGTGCCCCTCGACCGCCGTGCCGAGCGCGGAACCCTGGCGGCGGCGGTTCGACTGGCTGAGCGAGATGGTCGCGTCGCTGGGCGTATTGGAAGCCCCACCCGGGCTCGTAGCGGAGCTTTGGGAGCTCGACGACGAGGCGTTGGAGGCGCGGATCGCGCCGCTCGAAGCGGTGAACGCGCTCGCAAAGGGACTGGCAAACGACCGGGAGGCGCTCGCTGCTGATCGAGCCCGACTCGCCTGGTTCGGACAAGTCGTGGGGACGCTGGTCGGGACCGCCGACGCGCCACCGATCCCGCCTGGCTACGCCTCCGTCGCCATCGTTGTTGACGAGCGGAACGGGTACGTCATTGACCTCGTCGAGGACGAGCTTCGGGAGCTCGCGGCGGGCCGGTGCGGCGTTGTACGGATGCCGGTCCGGAACGGACGCGCCGCCGGCATTCTTGTCTTTCCCGGGCGCCTGGCCGGCGAGGTCCACACGATGCTTGGCGGGCGACGGCTTGGTGAGCTCGCCGTCCCTCCGGAGCTGGAGAGCATTCCGCTGGCGGGGGCCGCGAACCGGGTTGAGCTCGCGCTCGCGCGGCTGGACCAGCGGATCGAGCAGGTCGGGGCCGAGCTCGCGGAGCTACGGGAGAGTCACGGCGCACTTGCAGCGGCGGCCCGGATCGTGGTGCGTGACCGGCTGGCAGAAGCGGCGGCCTTTCCCGAGGCGGGCGCGAGCGAGCACGTGGTCATCTTCTCCGGGTGGGTCCCCGCGAACCGCGTCGCCGGCCTGCGGGCCGCCCTCGGTCCGGTCACGGCCGTGACGGTGCGTCGCCCTACGGCCGAGGAGCTCGAGCGCGCCCCGGTCGCGCTTGAGAACCCCCGGCCCATTCGGCCGTTCGAGCCGTTGGCGTCGTTCGTTGGGCTGCCCCGATACGGGACGCTCGATCCAACGACGCTCATCGCCTTCACGTTCCCACTGTTCCTGGGGTTCATGGTGGGCGACGCAGGGTACGGTCTGCTGCTCCTCGCCCTGCTCTTCGCGGCACGCCGAAGGTGGCCGGCATCTCCGATTGTGTCGGCTCTGTGGCCGGTGGTGGCGATCGCCGCGGCGTCCACGATCTTCTTCGGGGTGCTCTTCGGGGAGTGGTTCGGCGACGTCGGGCGCGCCTTTGGGGCCGCGCCAATCTGGCTCGACCGTCGCGAATCCGTTGGGCAGCTGCTCCCTCTGGCCGTGGGCGTCGGCGTCGCTCAGGTGAGCCTCGGGCTCATCCTGGGCGCAGTGAACGGGCGGCGGCTGGGTAATCGGCGCGAGGTCGTGTCGAGGCTGGCGGAGCTCGCGAGTCTGGCCGGCATCCTGGGCGTGCTCGGTGCGGCGACCGGGCTACTTCCCCCCGCGGTGGGCCAGCTCGCCGGCCTCCTCTTGGCGGTCAGCTTGCTCATCCTGGTGGCCGCCCTTCGCTTTATCGCGCCGATCGAGATGCTGGGGATCGTCGGCAACGTGCTGAGCTACGCCCGTCTGATGGCGATCGGGCTCGCCTCGGCGACCCTCGCCGCGGTCGCCAATACGTTTGGCGCCCTGACCGGGAACCTGATATTGGGCGTCGTCGTCGCCAGCTCACTTCACGGCCTCAACTTCACCCTCGGTTTCTTCGACGCCACAGTGCAGGGTCTCCGCCTGCATTACGTCGAGTTCTTCAGCAAGTTCGTCGAGCCCGGCCGCGTGCGATACGCGCCGTTCGCGTCCGCTCTTACCCGCGATCGCTGGGAGGTCCTGGGTGGCCACTGAAGGAGGGCCGTGAGTTGGCAGAGGGTCTACGCTACCTGGCCGCTGGCATCGCGATCGGGCTAAGCGCTCTGGGCACGGGCTGGGCGCAGTCGCGGATCGGGGCAGCCGGCGCGGGCACCATCGCCGAGAAGCCCGAGGCGACCGGCACCGTGTTCATCCTGGTCGCCATTCCCGAGACGATGGTGATCTTGGGCTTCGTGATTGCCGCCCTGATCCTGCAGGGTAAGTAACGCGCGATGCAGGCGGCGCGCGACGAGCTGGCGAAAGCGTCGACGGACGACGCCGGCCGCAACGAGGTGCTCCTGTCGATCGGGCTCGAGGTGCGTCGGGAGGCCGAGTCCTCTCTCGCTGAGGCGGAGACGCAGGCGAGGGCGCTGGTTGATGCGGCGAGGCGATCCGTGGCGGCCCGCGTGGCAGCGGCCACGGAGGTGGCCGACGGGACGGCGCGCGAGGAGGCGGCGAGGATGGTGAACGAGGCGCGACGGCGGCTTGTCCACCGCCGCGCCGAACTCGATGCAGGACGAATGGACGAGGTCTTTGAGGCCGCGGCACACCGGCTCGACGAGATCGCGTCGGGATGCGACCCAGAGCGCTGGGCGCGCGCGCTCCAGGTCCTGACGCGCGAGGCCTGCGAACGCGCCGGGATGGGCGCGACGGTCGAGGTTCGCGTGTGCGACGTCGCCCTCGTGGATCCTGTGTTCGCGACCGGCGCGCCCGTCGCGGGGACCTTGCCGGACCCTGGCGTGCGCGTGCGCTCTGCAGACGGGCGCGGCGAAGTCGACGCGACGCTGGCCGCCCGACTCGCGCGTGCTCGGTCGGCGATGGGCGACCAGGTGGCGGCGACGCTCGGGCTTGGGGTCGCCGGTTTGGTTCCACCCCCACCTACGCCCGGCGGCGCAGCTCCATCCGGAGAAGCGTAGGCGGTGTACGAGTACGGCAACGCCCGGGTCGCCGCTCTCCGTGCCCGGCTGCTCAGCCCGAGCCAGCTGCACCAGCTGGCGGAGGCGGAATCCCCGGCTGAGCTGCTCGAGCAGTTGGCTCGCTTGGAGGAATGGCGAGCCTTCGTTGCCCAGGGGTTCCCCGGATCGAGTTCGGAGTCTGCCGATGCGGGAGCCACGGACCCCGTCGCTGCCGCGGAAACGGCCGTCGAACGCCATCGGTCCGCACGCCTCGGCGCCCTGCCCCGATGGTATGAGCCGCCCGCGCGTGCGCTGGTCGAAGCGCTTGTGCTAACGCTTGACGCCGAGCGGACGATCGACCTGCTGCGGCTCCTGGTCGCAGGCACAGACCCAGAAGTCGCTCTAGGTCGCGTCGGTGCCGGTGCACTCCTCACGCGACGACAGCTCGAGGAGATCGCCCGGGCACCAACATTCGCCGCCTCGGTACGCCTGCTGGGACATGTGGGTTTGATCGACTGGCGCGCGGCCGACCGGCTCGCGTCCCTCGTCGACCGCGGCGAGGCCTGGGCGGCGGTGGAGGCGGGCCTGGTGGATGCCTGTTGGCAGGCGCGGGTGGAGCGGGCCATTGGCGAGGACGCTTCCTCGACTGCTGTGCGCGAGGTCCTCGCAGCCGAACGCGCGGTTGAACACGCGGTCTTTGTGGAGCTTTCAGAGCAGGGCATCGAGGCGGCAGCGTCGCTGGAGCGCCGGTCCACGCTCGCCCGGCTCGACACGCTCGGTCGGCGGGCGCGACGTGACCCGCTTGGCGTGGGCGTCGTCGCCGGCTACGTCGCGGCACTGGAGGCTCAGGCGATCGGCCTCCGCGCGATCCTGAGCCGCGTCACGGGGCGGTGGAGCCGTGAACGGACTGCCGGATTCATGCGGGCGGCGGGAGGATAACGAGGAGGATGAGGTTCATCGTCGTCACCGCGCCCGCCCTTGGCGAGGGCTTCCGGCTCGCGGGAGTCGAGACTGTCGTGGCCACGCCTGATGGAGACGTCGCGGCCCCGCTGCAGTCACTCGCGGTGCGCGAAGACATCGGGCTTGTGCTGGTGACCGACGACGTGTGGCGGACGATCCCTGAGCGGGCGCGGGCGTCGCTCGAGAGCCGCGCGCGGCCGATCGTGCTTGGTATCCCCGCCGGGCTCGGGGAGGACGTCGAGGCGCGCCGGACCATGCTCGGCGAGGCGCTCCAGCGGGCCATGGGTCATCGGATCTCGCTGTCGGGAGACGCACGGCTGCCGGGACGGACGACATGACGGAGTCGCGCCCAAGCCTCGCCCGCCCCGCGGCCGGCACCGACGACGCCACGGCCCCGGGCGTGGTGGTGGAGGCAGGTGGTCCCGTGATCCGGGCCGCTGGGCTGTCCGCTCCTGCCATGGGCGAGGTCGTGCGGGTCGGCACAGACCGGCTGCTCGGCGAAGTGATCCGCCTCGAAGTGGGGATCGCCACGATCCAGGTGTACGAGGAGACCTCAGGGCTGCGCATCGGCGATCCCGTTGTGCAGACGTCAGCCCCTCTCCACGCCTGGCTGGGCCCCGGGCTGCTGGGGGCCACGTTCGACGGTCTGCAGCGTCCTCTCGACGCGCTGTTCCGTGCCGGGACGTGGTTACTCGCGCCAGGACTGGAGGCCCGGCCTCTCGATCAGGATCGGCGCTGGCACTTCGTCCCGGTGCGAGCTGCGGGGGAAGAAGTCGGGCCTGGTGACCAGCTTGGCACGGTGCTCGAGGGCTCCCTCGAGCACCGCATCCTCGTGCCGCCGGGGGTCAGCGCCGGGAGGCTTCTCGCGATCGAGGAGCGAGATGCCACGGTCGCCGAGTCGATCGGAACGCTCGAGACGGCGGAGGGAATGCTCACGCTGACGCTCGCGCATCCTTGGCCCGTTCGGGTGCCCCGGCCCGCGGGCCGCGTCCCCGCGGATGCGCCGCTCGCGACCGGCATCCGCGTGATCGACATGCTCTTCCCAGTCGCTCGAGGCGGCGTCGCCGTCATCCCAGGTGGCTTCGGCACCGGCAAGACGGTGGTTGAGCAGTCCTTGGCGCGGCTGTCGGACGCGGACATCGTGGTGTACGTGGGGTGCGGCGAGCGGGGCAACGAGATGGCCGAGCTGCTGGCCAGCTTCCGGGCGCTGCTCGACCCGCGGACGGGGACGCCCCTCATGGACCGGACGGTGCTGATTGCCAATACGTCGAACATGCCGGTGGCTGCCCGCGAGACGTCGATCCAGCTCGGGATCACGATCGCCGAGTACTTCCGGGACCAGGGCTATCACGTGGCGCTGCTGGCCGATTCGACGTCACGATGGGCAGAGGCGCTGCGGGAGATTAGCGGCCGGCTCGAAGAACTGCCCGGGGAAGAGGGCTTCCCCGCGTACTTGGCGAGTCGGCTGGCGAGTTTCTATGAGCGCGCCGGGCAGGTGACAACGGCGGGGCACCCACCGCGACGCGGGTCAATCACCGTCGTCGGAGCTGTCTCTCCGCCGGGCGGCGACTTTAGCGAGCCGGTTACACAGGCGAGCCTGCGGTTGGCGGGCACCTTCTGGGCGCTCGACACGGACTTGGCCCACGCCCGCCACTTCCCAGCGATCAGCTGGCTCCAGTCGTACTCGCTGTACGTCGATCGGCTCACGACGTGGTACCAGGCATGGGTGGGTCCCGACTGGGATGTGCTGCGCGCGGAGGCAATCGGGCTCCTCGCCCGGGAACGCCAGCTGCTCGACATTGTCGAGCTGGTGGGCGTTGACGCCCTGCCTGACGAGGACCGCCTCACGCTCGAGGCGGCCCGCCTGATGCGCGAGGCGTTCCTCCAGCAGCACGCGTTCGACCCCGTGGACGCGTCACGGCCGCTCGACGTCCAGCTCGCTGCCATGCGCGCAGTCCTCGCCGCGCGGCAGGGCATGATCGCCGCGCTGCAGCGTGGTGCAACCGTTGAGGAGGCGACGGCAGCGCCAGCGCTGCGCGAGCTGGAGCGCATCAGGTCCTGGACTGGCTCGGGGATCGTGCAGCGCCTCGATGCCCTCGCGGAGCGTCTGCGAGGTGCCGCGTGATGCTCTCGGCGCACCGGGTCACCGGCGCGGATCGGCTGGCCGGGCCGCTGCTCGTCATGCGTGATCTCCCGCGCGTGGCGCTCGGCGAGGAGGTGCTGATAAGCGGTCGCGATGGCCGAACCCGCCACGGGCGCGTTCTGGAGCTGGCCGATGATCTTGTGGTGGTGCAGGTCTACGAGGGGACCTCGGGCCTTGATCTCAACTCTACGACCGTGGAGTTGACCGGCGGACCGTTCCGCTTGGGCGTCTCGGCGGCGATGCTCGGGCGCGCGATGGACGGCCGGGGGCGTCCGGTTGACGGTGGGCCGCCAACTATCCCGTTGCGCGCGGTCGACGTCAACGGGTCGGCGATTAACCCGGCCGCGCGGGCTAACCCCGCCGACTTCATCGAGACGGGGATCAGCGCGATCGACCTGCTCGACAGCCTCGTCCGTGGCCAGAAGCTGCCCATTTTCACGGGCGCCGGGCTGCCGGCAGACGAGCTTGCCGCGCGAATCGCAACCGGGGCGCGCCTGCTCGGATCCGAGCGCTTTGCAACCGTCTTCGCGGCGATGGGGATCACGCGCCGCGAGGCCGATGCGTTCCTCGATGCGTTCGGGTCATCCGGTTCCCTCGACCGCCTAGCCCTCTTCCTCAACCTCGCGGACGACCCCGCTATCGAACGTCTGCTCGCACCTCGCTGCGCGCTGAGCCTAGGGGAGCATCTCGCGTTCGACTTGGGCATGGACGTACTGGTCGTGATGACCGATATCACGGCTTACGGCGAGGCACTGCGCGAGCTGTCGACGGCCCGCGAGGAGATCCCTGGCCGGCGCGGCTATCCGGGGTACCTTTACACGGACCTGGCGATGCTCTTCGAGCGCGCGGGGCGCGTGACTGGCCGGCCCGGCTCGCTCACAGTGATGCCAATCGTCACGCTGCCGGACGACGATATTACCCACCCCATCCCTGACCTGACCGGCTACATCACCGAGGGGCAGATCGTCCTCTCTCGCGAGCTGCACGCGCGCGGCCTGTTCCCTCCGATCGACGCGCTGCCGTGCCTGTCCCGGCTCATGAACGCCGGGATCGGGGAGGGGAAGACGCGCCCGGAGCACCGGGTCGTGGCGGACCAGCTCTACGCGCTCTACGCGCGCGGCAGGGACTTGCGCCGGCTCATCGCGGTGATCGGCGAGGCGGCCCTCAAGGAGTCCGAACGGCGCGTCCTCGACTTCGCCGATCGCTTCGAGACCGAGCTGATCGCACAAGGTCCGCAGCGCAGGAGCATCGACGACACCTTCGCCGTTGCTTGGCGGCTACTGGCCGCGATCCCCCGCGAGGAGCTCACGCGGCTGCCGGATGAGCTGCTCGACCAGTGGTGGCGGCCAGCGGAGCCCGCACCATGAACGGCAGTCGCAGCCGGATGGCGCTTCTGGTCGGCAGGGCGCGTCTCGGGCTGGCACGGCAGGGCCAGTCTCTGCTAGAGCAGAAGCGGGACGCGCTGCTGCGTGAGCTCTACCGGGAGGTGCCCGTCGCTTTCGCGTCGTATGCGGAGCTCGACCGTGCCGCGGCTGCGGCCCGCCTTGCGCTGGAGGAGGCCGAGGTACGTCTTGGCTCGAGTGTCATCTCGGCCGCGGCCGCGACCCCGCTGGACAGGGTCGTCGAGGTTGACCTGCTCCCGATGACCGTCTTCGGCGTGGCGGTCCCAGCGGTGGCCCCCCGCGATCTTGTACGCGCGCCGGACAAACGGGGCCGCTCGCTCACAGCCTCCGGGCCGGCGCTCGAGCTCGCGGCGCTGCGATTTGAGGAGGAGCTCACGATCGCAATCCGGCAGGCGACAATGGAGGCGCGTGTACGTCGGCTGGCGCGCGAGATCCGCCGGACACGGAGCCGAGTCAACGCGCTCCGCACTCGGATCGTCCCGCGGCTCGAGGCCGAGACTCGCGCCATCGAGCTCGCCCTTGAGCAGGGTGAGCGCGAGGACCGGTTTCGACTCAAGCGCGTTAAGGCACGCCGGGCGGCGCGGACATCGCGGGGCCCTGGCGGCCAAGGCCGGCAGCCTGGTTCCACGGAGGGAGGCGCTCCGCCAAATCGCCCTTAGTTTGGTAAGGGTCGGGGCTCCACACTGTCGGGGCTCCACACTGCCGAGCGAGCCCACTGCCTCGTTCGACGTAACGCTCGCGCATCTATGCCGCCAGCCCGGCGCCCCGGGCCGGGTCGTGCCTTGAGCTGCAGTCGCGCTCGGGATGCGGCAGAGGTCCCCCGCGAGCTGCACGCGACTCGTTGCCCCGCTGGCTTGTGGGGAGGCTCTGTGCCCTGGAGATGAAGATCGACGAGGGGCGCGGTCGCCGCGCTACCCACTTCGCGAGGCTAGCCCGGCCACACCTCCCCGTTAGGAGCGTCGGCCGGCGTGCCCAAAGTAGGGTGCGGGCAGCCGCGCGGGCGGCCCCGCGTTCATGTCCAAGTTGCGGCTTGATGCGGGTATGGTTCTGGCGTAGCACGGCGCTTCGCCGCCGCGTGCCGAATCCGCCGTCAGTACGGACCGACGCATGCCCGCAGCGGCGCGCTATCGTTCGGCCCGATGCGCCCGACCGCGAAAGGAGCAGGAGGCGTGCCGCAGAAGATCATCCTTGATTGCGATCCCGGCCACGACGACGCGATGGCCATCCTGCTCGCGAATGCCTCGCCGGTCATCGACCTGCTCGCAGTCACGACCGTCGCTGGCAACCAGACCCTCGCCAAGACCACGCTCAACGCGCGGCGCGTCTGCAGCCGCGCCGGAATCCGCGGGGTACCCGTCGCAGCAGGGTGCGAGCGACCGCTCGTGCGGGAACGGCGGGTCGCCGCGAACATCCACGGAGAGTCTGGCCTGGAGGGCCCGACGTTCACCGGCGAGCCCGACGTGCCGCTCGATCCGCGCCATGCCGTCGACCTGATCATCGAGTACCTGATGGCGTCGGACGGCGACATCATGCTGGTCCCCACCGGGCCACTGACTAATATCGCGATCGCAATGCGTCGCGAGCCGCGGATCGTGCCGAAGATCCGCCACATCTCCCTAATGGGCGGGGCGTGGGGCTTTGGTAATCAGACGCCGTCGGCCGAGTTCAACGTCCTCGTCGACCCGGAGGCCGCCCGTATCGTCTTGGAGAGCGACGTGCCCATCACCATGTGTGGGCTCGAGCTGACGCACCAGGCAAGGGCGACCCCGGACATCATTCAGCGTTTCGCTGACCTTCGCACGCCTCTGGGCGACTTCGCCGTCGAGATGCTGCGGTTCTTCGCGGGCACCTACCGCAAAATGCACGGGCTCGACGGGCCGCCGCTGCACGACCCGACTGCCGTCGCGTGGGTCATCGACCCGACGATTATGGAGACGCAGGCGGCGCACGTGGACATCGAGACGCACGCCGAGTTCTCCTACGGGCGCACCGTGGTGGACTTGCATGACGTGCTCGGCCTCCCGAAGAACGTGCTCGTGGCGACCAGACTCGACGCCGAGCGCTTCTGGGACCTCATGGTTGGAGCCATCGCGAGCTACGGGCCCTGACGGATGTGGGTGGCGTGCGCCGGGCATCGGGCGCACTGCCGGCACGCGCGAGCTGACCGTGGGCGGGAGAGCCCAGGATGGCCTGCGCCTCCACCACCGCCGGCCGGTGCGCACGGGCCGATTTGGAGTCACTGACCTCCTAGCGGTGGATGGCCACGAAAGGCTGGTGGAGGCCGCTCGTGGCGCGGGGCATCGCGAGGCAAGACCTCTGTAATCGCCGTTGAGACTTATGGCGCTGTTCCTTGGGCGGTCACAGCGCACACTGCATGCGTGGAGCACGACTTCGATCGGTTCGTCCACGCGCAGCAGCTGATCTACCACAGCGCCCTCGACGAACTACGGCAAGGGCAGAAGTCCGGCCACTGGATGTGGTTCATCTTCCCGCAAATCGCCGGGCTAGGATCCAGCGAGATATCGCGGCGCTTCGCGATCTCATCCCTAGACGAGGCGCGCGGGTATCTGGCCCACCCGGTGCTCGGGCAGCGGCTGCGCGAATGTGCCGGAGTTGTGGCGGCCACGAAGAGACGGACGGCTGAGCAGATCTTCGGTGCAGTCGACGCGAGGAAGCTCCGATCGTGCATGACGCTGTTCCATCGCGCATCGCCAGACGAGCCGGTGTTCCGCCAAGTACGACCGTTTCTTTGATGGCGTCGCCGACGACGCGACCGACGCGCGGATCCGCCAGCGGGATCTATAGCAGCAGGTCCGGCGCTCGCCGTGGGTGCCCCTGATCGTGCTGTCAAGACTTGACAACCGATGCGGGAGCCACATAAGGTCGCCCGCGTCCCCGACTCCGCCGCGGCGGGGGCCTTGACAACCTTCCGGACACCCCTTGACATCGCGCTCGACCTCTGTCCTCGTCCAGATACGTCCGTGACACCGGAGCTGGACGCGGGGTGAGGCGCGAGCGGGGCTGAGAACGGCGCGAGAGCCCTCGCTACGCTGGGAGTGTCAGCAACCAGCAGCACACGGAGGCTCT
>JBKQRF010000312.1:0-7117 GCA_052144055.1 Candidatus Limnocylindrales bacterium | reverse complement strand
GTGCGGCGTCAGCCGGGCATTAGCATGCGACATGAGGGTCCCTTCTTCGACTGTGGCTGCAACACCAACAGCCGAACGATAGGGGCCCTCAGCCCGTCAACAACCTGAGTGGGAACCAGAGCTAGCTACCTGCGCGGCCGGCTAGTCCCGGAAGGCGGGATCTTCAGCGACAAGACCCCGACCATCCGCCCGACGGTGCCTTGGCTAACGACCGAGGGCTTACTGGCGCTCGTCAATGCGTCGGCGCTCGATTTCCTGCTCCGCACCTTCTTGGGATCGAGGATGCAGCTTGAACTTGGCGACGTCCGCCGGGTTCCTGTGCCCGTCCTAACCCAGACGCAGCACGCGCAACTCGATCTGCTTGGATGCCGTGCGGTCGTAGCCAAGGCGGCCAGAGATCGGGGCGAAGCCGCCGAGTCGCTCGACCTGATCGAGGCCGAGATCGACGGATTAGCCCGCGAGCTGTATGGCATCGCCCCCGACGTTGATCTCTGGGTAGTGCGATGACGTCCGGGAAGAACCCGCTGAAACTCAGCTACACCGACAACGAGATCGCCACCGTCGGCGCGCGCCTGGGCGCCGAGATAGACAAGGACCCGCGGCGGCTGTGGGTCGCGTCGGGGTACTTCGGCGCGTCGATGTGGGGCGCCATCGGCCCCGCCCTCGAGCGACTCACCGAGTTCCGGCTGCTGCTCGGCAAGGACTACCAGCTCGCGAACCTTGACGTGGGGGGCGAGGAGCGCCGTATCGGGGACCTCGTGCGCCAGGCGCTCCAGCAGGAGGCGGAGCCGCCGAGGCTCGCCACTCGTGACGAGGCGGAGCACGTGGCGGCCCTCATCCGGTTCCTCGAACGCCAGAAGGAGCGTGACGAGCCGGTCGTGAAACTCTGGGAGGGCGAGGGCTTCCTGCACGCCAAGGCGTACATCCTCGACGGCTCGGTCGGGATCGGCAGCGCCAACATCACGTACGCGGGGCTCATGCAGAACCGCGAACTGGTGGGCTGGCGCCAGGACAACGTGGTCGTCGACGAGGTCGCCGGCTGGTTCGAGCGCTACTGGAGCGATCCGAACGCCGTCGACTACACGGACGAGCTGCTCGGGATCTTGCGCGCCACGCCGCTCGTGTCCGAGGAGTACACGCCCCACGACGTCCTCATCAAGACGCTCGCCGCCCGCTACGGTCTCGACCGGCCACCGTCGCTCGAGCAGGCCACGTTCAACCTGAAGTGGTTCCAGGAGGACGCAGTCTTCCGGCTCATTCGCCTCCTCGACGGGCGGGCGCGCGGTGCGCTGCTGGCCGACGCGGTCGGCTTGGGGAAGACGTACATGGCGCTCGGAGTCATCCACCACTACCTGTACAACGAGCCGGTGAAGCGCCCGCGGGGCACGGGCCGCCCGGTGCTGCTCGTGATCCCGCGCTCGCTCGAGGAGATGTGGCGCGACGCGCTGCGGGCCAACAACCTCGACTGGGCGTGCGAGATCCTCACCGTCCAGAGCTTCCGCTCCGACTTCGACCCATCTCCCTACTGGGGTGCGGACCTCATCGTCATCGACGAGGCGCATCGCCTGCGTGGCGGCGGAGTGTGGTTCCGCAAGGCGATCGACCTCGTGGCCGGCGACGGCCGGACGGACCGACGGGTGCTGCTCCTAACGGCGACGCCGGTCAACACGGGCATCGAGGACCTCATCAACGAGATCCGCGTTCTCGCGAAGAACCAGCGCTCCGTGTGGGCGCCCGATGTGGCTGACTTCGAGCGTCACCTGAAGCGCGTCGACGCCGGCGAGGCCGATCCCTTCCCGGTGCTCGACCGCGCGATCGTGCGCCGCAGCCGGAGCGACATCCTGCGCGCCCAGGACGAGGCGCGGGCCGCAGGGGTGGCCATCGAGGCCGTGACCCTGCCGGACCGGCGCCCGGTGCACGTCGACCACGCCTACGGCGGGGCGGATGGCTTGTTCGAGATCTTCGCGCACACGCTGCGCACCCTCGAGCTGGCCCCCTACGATCTCGAGCGCTTTCGCCGCGTCGACCCCGAAATCGTGCCACCCCTCCGGCTCGTCGACGCCGACGGCCACCCGTACGACCCGGACGACAGTGAACTCCTCATCCGCCCCGGGACGCTGGCGGCGCTCGCGGCGGTCGGGCTGCTCGTGCGGTTCCAGTCGTCCATTGAGGCGATCCGGATCAGCCTCCGGCGCCTCGATGCTGTGTTGCGCCGGTACGCCGACGCGTTGGCGGCCGATCCCCCGCGGCTTCTCGACCTGCGGGCCGACTCGCGGGTCAGGCAGCTGCTTGCCGACGAAGCCCACGAGGACCTCGACGCCGAGGAGGACCCCACCCTCGGGCGCCTCGATGAGGCGTGGGCGCGTGTGCTCGAGGCCGCGCCCCTCCTCCCCGACGCCTCCGAGTACGACCTAGGCGTCGTCCGCGCGTCGATCGACCGGGATCGCGAGCGCCTCGCGACGGTGGCAAGCGCGCTCCCCGCGCCGTCTGAGGACGGGAAGATCACTGCCCTCGTCGCGGCGCTGCGGCGGACGCCGCCCGGACGAGTCGGCGCCCCCGGTCTCGCGGGCCGCAAGGTCCTCGTCTTCACGCAGTTCCGAGACACCGCGGTCTACCTCGAGCGCCGGCTCACGGACGCCGGGTTCCGCGTGGCCCGCATCGACGGTGGGGTGTCCGCGGAGGCGCGCACTGCGATCACGGCTTGGTTCGATCCTGGGCGTCGGGCCGCCGCCTTGCGGGCGGATCGCGTCTCGGACCCCGACATCCTGGTGTCGACCGACGTCCTCGCCGAGGGCCACAACCTGCAGTTGGCCGACTGCGCAGTCAACTACGACCTGCACTTCAACCCGCAGGTCGCGGTGCAGCGCTCTGGCCGCATCGACCGTCTCGGGTCTCCTCACCCGCTGGTGTGGCTCGTCTCGTTTCTGCCGCCCGAGGCGCTCGAGCGACACATCGGGTTGCTCGCCCGACTCGACGATCGCTTCCGTCGTATCCACGGCCTCGGGCTCGGCGATGAGCAGGTGATGTCGATCGCTGGCGACCGACCGGGACGCACGCTCGAGCAGATGCGCCGCCTGTACCGCCGCGACGACGCCACGGTGCTCGACGAGATCGAACGTTCCTGGACGCTCGGGTCGACCGACTACATGCGTCAGCCCCTGGAGACCTTCCTGCAGCGCGCCGGCCGTGAGCGTCTCGATCGCATCCCGATGGGCGTGTCCTCGGTCAAGCGGTTGCCGGCCGATTGGTCTCACGGCGAGGGCGTCTTCATTGCGTTCGCGTCGCCGCCAGACCGCCGCGGCGAGTCTGACAGTCTCTGGCGCTTCTACCCTTTCGAGGCGTCGACCTTGTGGGGCCGCGTGCTTACCGATGAGGTCGAGATCTTCCGGGCGATCGCCTGTCGCGAGGGCGAACCGCGCCAGCCGGATACGCACCCAACACCTGGACCGACAGTGATCGACTGGGCTCTGTTGCGCGACGCGGCGACTGGCGTCGCGGAGCAGCTGACCCGTGACCGGTCGACCGCGCAGGTGCTTGCCCGTGCATCAGAACGCTCACGGCGCCTGCGCACGGAGATCCGCGGCGGACTGCTGGCGCTGGAGGTGCCTCGGGCCGATGACCTCCTTGCCCGGCTGCTCCAGGTCCGCGTCGAGGACTACGACGGGCGCAGCGGTTGGAGTCGCTTCGACGACGCGCGCCGTCGCTTGCGCGCCGCACGGACGCTGGGGGAACGCCGCGACGCGGCGGAGATCCTCGTGGCCGCAGGACTGCTTCTCTTTGGCGATCCGGCGCCCGAGGAGAGCACGCTGCTCGCGCCGGTCGAGGTCAGGCCGGACGACTTGCGACTGATCGCCTATGAGCTACTCGTGGCGGGGCCGTAGCGCCGATCTGCGGAACCTCTGTTTCTGTCGCCGACGATAAGGTGGCATCAGGACCACGAGCTGAGGGCGGCTTGCTTCAGTGTTCATCGCACGAGCGGAGGAGGACTCGCGCGGTCGCCTCGGGCGCGGGCTGACCGCCGAGGAGTTGGAGCGGGTGCTGCGGCGCTATCCGGGGAATCCGGAGACGGTAGTAGAGCACACCGAACAGAAGACGGAGGTCGGAGTGGGAGCGGTCCAGGAGGCAGTCCGAAGGACGTTCCACGACGTCCCGGTCACGCTCCACACCGTCGGGCAGGCGAAGCCGTTCGTGTTCAGCGACATGGACACTGACGGCATCGCCCTCCTCCTGGGAGAGCAGCGGACGCGGACGCCCATCTCGTGGGCGTGTCTCGAGTCGGTGGTGCCGTTCCTGCGGGACCAGGGCGGCTGGGTGCCCACCGGAGGCGCACGCAGCGTCCGAGGCGAACCCGGGACGCTCGACCAGCACCTCACAAGCACTACGTGAAGCGAGACGTCGCGCGTTGGCTCAGCGTCGTCTTACGGGACGCAGGCGTCGTCGAGCTGGACGAGGGGCCGCCGTTGAGGGTTCGGCTGTCGAGGTGGTTTCCAAGGTAGACGTCTGTCCGAACAAAAGGTGGCCTGACGGGCCTAATGTCCGGTGGGTTTGGGCTGCTCACCGTGGGCATCGTGTGGGCGAACAGAGCGGTGCCGCGTGGTCACCGTGGATTCCCTGGGGCGCGTGCGCCGCTTCCGTGCCCTCGTCGCATGGGAGAGCGGGCGCCCGAGGGAGGATCACGTCGTGCACGGCGTCCTGCTCTCTTACAGATGCCAGTGTCGGATCGGCTGGGCCGTCGCACGCGCCTGTGCCGAGCGGGCCGGGTCGATAGCGCGCGCCGAATGCCACGAGCACAGCGGTCCGGGCCGGGGCGGCAGTCGGACGCCGCAGTCGGGACAGCAGGTTCCCCAATCGCCCCGATCGGACGTGCAGAACCCGGCCCGTTCTCGTTCGCCATGATCGACCGTCTCGGCCATCCTGAGACCCGATGCTGCACCGTCACTGGGGGCGCCGCCAGAGCTATCGTGACCGTCCACTCCGGTCGCTCCGAGCACCGTCCGTCGTCGCAGCCCGTCTACCACAGGAGTCCCTCAGCGTGTCGGTGATCGTCGAGTACAGCGTCGGCTGACACGGCGACCAAGACTGCACCCTCGTTGCATCGTCATGCGATGACGCGGATATTGGGCAACCATCTGCCGCTCGTCGTCGCCATGGCCGTGGTCCTCGCCGTCGGAGCCGTCTGGTGCCATGTCCTGACCATACCCTGAGTCGGACACGCGAGCTACGTCGGTTGGTACCGACCGCTTGCGACGCGGCGTGTCGTCCACAGGCGGTTGCGGTGAGAACTCACAGGGACGCGCACCCAATGCCCGAGCCTCAGAGTGGCCGCGCAAGTTGGTCAGGCGCCCGAATGCGTGGGTGCCAGTGACGAGGCGATCAGCGCCTGCAGCCCCGCCCTCGTATCTTGGACTCGTACAGGTCGCCGGTCCTTGTACCCAGGAGGTTCCCGTGCCCCAGCTCTCACCGACCCGAACGGTCTACACGGTGGGACAGTTCCTGGAGTGGCAACGCACTGGGGTACTCCGCCTCCAACCGGTATTCCAGAGGCGATCCGTCTGGAGTTTGAAAGCCAAGTCGCTCCTCATAGACTCGGTCGTGCGGGGATTGCCGATGCCGATCGTGTTCCTGCGGCAGCTTCAGGATCTCAAGACGTTTCGCTCCCAGATGGAGGTCGTTGACGGCCAGCAGCGGCTCCGCACCCTCCTGTCGTTCATCGCACCGACGAGCCTCCCCGACTTCGACCCCGCGTCGGATGCCTTTGTCGTTCGCAGGATCCACAACGCGGACGTAGCAGATCGGCCCTTCGACCAGCTTCCGGACGACATCAAAGCCGACATCCTCAACTACGAGATCAGCACGCATGTATTCCCCCCGAGCACAGGGGATGACGTCGTCCTCCTTGTGTTCTCCCGTCTCAACTCCACGGGCACACCACTAACGCCTCAGGAGATTCGGAACGCCAAATGGTTTGGCGTCTTCAAGACGCTGTCCTACGACTTGGCGCTGCGGCACCTCAATGACTGGCGGTCCTGGCAGATCTTCTCAGACGAGGAGATCGCGCAAATGGACGAGGTGGAGGCCGTGTCCGACTTCCTGCTGACGATGATCCGCGGGGTGGACGGCAAGAGCCAGGCGAAGCTCAACGCGGCTTACAGGGCTTACGACGACACGCTCGAGGGAAGCGAGGAGGTCGCCGAGAAGTTCAACCACGTCTTGGACGCCATCGGAGACACGTTCGGCGATCTCATTCCGGCCACGCGTCTCCGACGCCAGCCCCTCTTCTACTCGCTGTTTGCGGCATGCACCGAGCACATGTACGGCCTTGGCGAAGGCTACGAAGTGTCGCGCTCGCCTCGCCCGATTCCGCGATCTGCTCGAGAGCGCCTCGTGAGGCTGAACGCGACAATCGTCGAGCGTTCGCTCCCTGAGACCGTTCAGGACGCGATGGACCGCGGAACTACGGACACCGCGAGGCGGCTCATCCGCTTCGAGTACTTCCTGCAGGCGCTCGACCTTGGCCAGCCTCGTTGATGCGGCGGCTGCCTACCAACGCCGTCTGAGCCGCCTCCTCGCCTGCCTGGCCCGCGTCGACCGGGCGCGATATCGACGTGAGTTGAACGCGCTCGACGCGGACCTGCTCTACGAGTCGACGTTCCTCACGGCAGTCGCGCTCTTCGAGAATCTGCTGGAGGAGATTCTTGTCGAGGCCGTATGCGGCGCTCGGGGGGTCCATTCTGGGAGCTTCCCGCACGTACATCCGAGGTCACGCGATGCTTTCCGGATCGTCCTGCGACAGGGGCGCCCCTACGTGGACTTCCTGCCATTCGAACGCGCCATCGACCTAGCGGGGTACTACGTAAACCAAGCGATGCCATTCTCGGCAGTGCCGCCACCAGACCGGACCCTCCTGAGCGAGATCGTGTGGACACGCAACGCGATCGCTCACCGAAGTGAAGCCGCGTCACGCAAGTTCCGAGTTTCTGTCCCGGGAGTCGGTCAAGTCCCAGTTCGTGAGCTCCTATCTCGTCAAGCCCTGATTTCGGCGGCCTGCAGATCGAGCAGCATGGTCCGGTAGACCACATCGGCGAGGTGGCGCTTGAGGCAGCGGAGTGCCTCGCGC
>JBKQRF010000311.1:0-3946 GCA_052144055.1 Candidatus Limnocylindrales bacterium | reverse complement strand
ACTTCAGTTCGGCCAGGAAGTGTTTAGCGAGCGCGTCAGTCTGGCTGATGATGCCGACCCGCAACTGGTGATCCTCACACAGCCGCCGCAACGTGTACGTCAGCACGCAGGAGGTCTTGGCGTGCAGGCGCGGACCCATGATGAAGATGCGCTTGAGCGACTCGTCGTCCATCGCCGCGTACCAGGCGCGATGGAACCAGGGCGTGGCGAGCGCGAAGCGGCGCAGCAGCTCGGCGAACGCCACAGTGGTTTCCGGGTTCGGCGGCGCTGAACGGACCAGGGCTGACTGTTTTGCGGCTGCCGCTCGGCGCAGTCGGTCGGCGGCGTACGCAGCCTCGAGCCGCGCCAGTCGCGCGCGCTGGCTCATGTCGCCGACTCCGGCAGGGTGAGGCCGTCGAGGTCGCCGACTGGGCACGAGTCCTCCTCACGGCGGGCCGCCTCGAGCGCGACCAGCCGCTGCTCAAGGTCGCCAGGCCCGAGCAGGCGTATCGCCGCATCGGCAACGGCAACGATTAAGCGCACCCGCGTCGCGGAGGGCTCCAGGGCAAGCGTGTCCGACGCCGCAACGTCGAGGAAATAGCGAATGGCCTCGGCGTCACGGAGACCGCGAAATGCGTGGTTCGTGGCGTGGGCTGCTCGCGCCGCCGGTGGCGACCGCCTCGCCGGCGGGCCTCGGCCACCTTGTCGGCATGCTCGGGGTCGTGGAAGACGCACAGGTCGCCATCGCGCAGCCGGGGCGCGCGGCACGGCCGACCGTCGGGCAGGCTGGCGGCGCAGCCGAGGGCGCTCATCGCGCGCCACCTTCGCCCGCGGCCGCAGAAGCTGGCAGCCTGCCAGGCTCGCCGCGGCTCAAGGCAGCCCAGACGACGGCAACCTGCTCGACGCGCAGCGAGCGCTCGGAAAATAGCAAAGCACCGACGGAGTCGGCCTCGGAGGCCGCGCCGCGGTGCTCATCGGATGCGTTGATCTGCTTGGGGCTAAGAGGTGTGCGCAGGAAACTCCTTCGACTTGATGACCGGGCCAACTGACCCAGCACCACGCTACCGCCGGTCCCAGCCAGTCGTCAAGCGGCTGACGCAGCTGACAAACAGGCGACGGTCGGCTTCAAGATAGCAACCGGCGGGGCACTGCCACGGCTACAGTGGACGGCCCGCCAGCCCGACATCGCCTACCTCCCCCTACCTCTGCTGGTCAACGCCCGGAGGTAGGCGAAGTAGGCCACCCCGAAACGCGAGGGGAGCTGAGCCATCGGGTCGCGTACGCGAGAGGAGGACGATGCTGTACTCGAGCGCGACCGGTGCAGAAAACCCGGACCCCGGTCGCGACGTCGTTGCCTAGGGTGCGCGGCCGATCGCGCACCAGGATGCCGCGCCGCGGACACCCGTGGCGCCCAAGGAGGTTCAGTCACGTGCATCGCGCGCAGTTCCTGGCCCTCGCGCTCGCCCTGATGGCGGTGCCCGTCGGTGGCTTGCCGGCGTTCGCCGCGCCGACTCCGGTGACGCTGCCCGACGGGATCGCGGCCGGGGTCGTCGGCAGCGGCTCGGGCGCCGCGTCGTTCGGCAGCGCCAGCATCGTCGTCCCGGGTGGAACCTCCGTGACCTACTTTGTCGGGGCGACACCGGCGTTCGCCGGCCGCACGCTCGAGATCTGGACACGAACGCGGGCCGGGGCGTGGACCGAGGCAACCAGTCGAACGTTCGCTGCCGACGGGACGATGCGCTACGTCACCCGGATCACCGCCTGGACTGCGTTCCAGGCGCGCTATGCTGGCGACGACACCACGGCTACTTCAGCGTCCCACGGACGGATCGCCACCGTGACCGCGCGCGGGGACGGGCTCATCGCCATCGGCTGCGGCGAGGTCGAGCAGTGGACCACCTCGGACGGCAGGGCCGTGCTCCGGCGGACCGCATCGGTTCGCGCGGGCGCGGTGCTTCGGGTCACGCTCTGCTCCAACGCCTCGACCGGGTACCGCTGGGACGCGCCCCGCACGAGCGCCCGGTATCTCGCCCTGCTCAGCCATCGCGTGCTCGCGCCGACGTCCGGGTTGATCGGTGCGGCCGGCAGCGAAGCCTGGACGTTCCGCGCGCTGCGCTCCGCCACGACGTCGCTCACGCTCACGTACAGTCGGCCCTGGCAGGGCGGCGAGCAGGCGACCTGGTCGGTCGTGCTGGCGGTCAGGATCGTCGGCTGAGGATCGGGAGCTCCGGGAGGGGCACGTCAGGTCTTCGCGTCCCTGGCGCTTAGGCGGCTCACGGCCCCTCCTCTGCGGGCGCCCGGGCAGGACCATGACGCGGCGCCGTCGGTCTCGGCAGAATCGAACGGGCGCTCCCGACGTCCGTCTATCTCATGTGCCGGGAACCGCGATGGACACGGCCATTCCTGGACGCACGCTGAGCGGTCGCGAGCGGGGCGAGCATGCCATCCGCAGCCCGCGCGCCCCCGCGGGTACCATGACAGGCGATGGGCGACCTGAGTCTGGGCCTGCTGCCGGTGCTATTCGCGCTCGCGCTGCTGCCCACGCGTCGGCTGGGGGTGGCCGGCGCGCGCCTGAAGTGGCGCGTCGGCTACGTCGCCACGCTGGTCGTGCTCGGACTCGGGGTGATCGAACTCGAGGACCTCGGCCTCTACCTCCTGCCGATCCTGCTACTGCTCTACCTGGCGCCGTTCAGTGGAATCACAACCTGGTGGCAACGCTGGCATCGGCGCCCCGCCCGGGGCACGATCTTCGAGGGCCATGCCGTCCGGCTCGACCCGGACGATCCTGTCCGGCACTGAGGCGACCGCAGGATGCTAGGTTGGCCCGCACCCTTCGCCTGGCCGAAGGTCGCGGGACAGATGCGGCAGTTCGACCTCCTTCTCACGCCGCGGCCGACGACGGTGGTCGAGGTCCTGCGCGAGTGCGGGCGCCACGTACCAGGCGTGCAGATCGTCGAGCGGTGCGTGCCGAGGGACCCGCTCGCGGAGCGTGGCCGCCCGTGACGGCCTGGGTGCGCCACGCCAAGGTCGCGTTCGTCGGATCGCACGGGATCCGCAAGACCACCGCGGCGCACGCGTTCGTGGGCGAACTCCAGCGCGCCGGTCGGTCGGTTGAGTACGGCCGCGAGGTCGTCCGAGACAACCCGCTGGGCATTAACGAGACGGCCAGCGGGGAGGCACAGCTCTGGGTGCTTGTCTCCCAGGTGCGGCAGGAGCTCGAGCTGGCGCCGAAGGCCGAGGCCCTAGTGACGGACCGCGGCGTGGTGGACAACTTCGCCTACTACCTCCGTGCGTGCGGCATGCAGGACCGCTTCGTCATCGAGCCGTTCGTGCGCGCCTGGGCGGGGACGTACGACCTGGTGGTGCGCCTACTCCCCGACATCGCGCTGCGCGCCGACGGCGTCAGGAGCACCAGCGACGCATTCCGTGACGAGATCGAGGCGATCCTGGATCGCGTGCTTCCCGACCTGCTCCGCCCGGACCGCGTGGTGGGGGTGCGGGCCTCCGATGTGACCGACGCCATGGACTGGTGGCCGATCGCCGAGCATCTGGCCGCGATCGTCGGCGAGCCCCTGCTGGCCGACGGCGTCAGTCACCACCGGCGGCGGGCGGCCCGGCCGGCGCGCCCGCCCTCTGCTGACGCCGAGAGCAGCCCGCAGTTGGAACTCGACCTGCCGTCCGAGAGCTCGGCGACCGCCGGTGCGGGGGACGCGCACTGAGCCCTTGGGGGCAGCCGAGATGGCTCAGTCGCGGCGCGAGCTCGGCGAGGTCCCGGGGTGGAGCGCATGCTCAGCGGGAACGATGCAAGCGACTGCCAGTGCGGCCGGAGCGGGCCGAGGAGTGAGCCGGGTGGGATTCGAACCCACGACACGAGGGTTAAAAGTCTTCGCGGGCGTCGTTCACCTAGTCGCTTGGAGCCACATCAGGCCCACCCGGCGCGCGGTGCTCGTGCATGGAATCTACTAAG
>JBKQRF010000310.1:0-10203 GCA_052144055.1 Candidatus Limnocylindrales bacterium | reverse complement strand
CTCCCACTGCTCATCGGTCAAGGCGATCGCGAAGCTCATGGCGGCCATCGTGGCGGCACGCGATGCCAGCTTTGATGGCACAAACCTCACGATCTGAACGGGATCTTTCGGCTACAGGCCCTTAGTGTGCGACCCAGTAGTACCGGGCCGAGACCCCATTGGCGAACAGGGGCGAGGGCGGCGTCGTCAGTTGGAGGTAGTACGAGCCTTGGCCGGGGTGCCACACGAACGTGCAGTGACCAGCGACTGTGGCTCGCGTCACCGCCGGCTGGGGCATGTACCCCCGGCCCGTGACGTACCGATAGATGGAGAGCGTGACGGGGACCGGCGGGTCGGACGGGGTCACCGCGGCCGTGAGCGACACCCGCGTGCCCGCGGTCACGCGCCGCGTAATCGAGGCCTTGCCGCCGGCAAGTTGCACCTCGCGGCGTACCAGCACTCGCACAGGCGAGCTCACAGCCTCTGCTGTGACCGAGCTGGCCGGTATGTCCGCTCGGAAGCTGCTGGTCGCGTCGACCTCAGCGCCCGTTGTGAACGACCCATCCGCTGCGGGGAAGACCGTCACGAACGGTTCCCACGTGCCGCCGCCGACCGACCACTCGATCACGACCGCCGCGCCAAGACCGCCGACGACCATCCCACCGAGAGCGACCGTGGACCCGGTCCCGACGAGGCGCGGCGCAACCGTCAACGACACAGCCGGCAGGATCATCGGCTGGATGACCCAGGTGCCGACGCGCACGAGCGGGTTGCCGGCGAGATCGACGATGCTACCGAGCGAGACGGTGTATGTGGCCCCAGGGATCAGGGCCGTGTTCGGCGTGAAGCTGCCGGTGTTCGTGGCGGCGTCCCAGCCGTACGTGCCGTAGACCAGTTCGCTTCGCGCGTCCTGCAGCACGAGACCCCCGTTTTCCCACGAGGACACCAAGATGGGCTCCGAAAACGTGACCGTGATCGTGGACCGAGTTCCCGTGATGGGGTCGGCTGGATCTGGATGCCGTGCCACCACGACGGGCGCGACGGTGATCAATTGGATCGTGGCGTGTGCGAGGGCCGACACGTTCCCTGCCCCGTCCCGGACCCGCACCCACAGCTCCTTGGGGCCGTCCCCCGTAGGGAACGTCCATGGCACGGTAGGGGAATACGGTTGCCACGCCGACCATGTGCTACCGTCATCGCTCAGCTGCATTGCCGCCACACCGGAGAGATCGTCGGTGGCGATGACAGTCGCCGTCACGGTGGTGCTGTTGGTGGCGGGTGCGCCCCCGTCCAGGCTTAGCGAGACCACGGGCGGTGCGGTGTCCTTCGCGATCGTCACGCTGAGCCGGAACGTCCCCTCGACGTTCGTCGCGCCGCTGACGTCGATGTAGAAGAGACCGCCCGGGATGGTCGAATATTTGATGGACTCCGTGCTGGTGGGACCTGTCGAAGTGGCGACCAAGCCGACCGGCGGCACGGCGTAGATGTCCGTGGCGGTCGAGTCGAACAGGTAGAGATCGAAGTCGGTCCCGGCCGTGCCGGTCAGCGAGACCAACAGGACGTGTGCCGCGGGCACCTCGACCGAGTAGATCACGTCGTAGATGGGGCCGCCAAGCTGCCCCGTCACCTCGGGCGCGGGCAACGGAAGCCCGGGGATATTATCGGTCGCGGACGCCGCGGACGCCCGTGCCGGCGCGATGCCCAGCAGGGAGCCGCCGAGCACGGACGCGGTTACCAGCACCGCCAGGACCCGTCCCATGAGCGTCCTCCACAGTTCGCGAACAGAGGAAGAGCCGGGGCGTTGCCGCCCCGGCTCTTCAGTCTACCGGAGCCCGTCACCGGGCTGCCGGAACCTCACATGGGATTGACCTAGACCGCTCGGCCGAAGATGCCAGGCGACATCGCCGGCATGAGGGCCGACGTGCCGACGTAGGCAAAGCGGAAGCCGAGCCAGACCTTGGACGTGAACTTGTACGTGTAGTACGCCGTTCCCGTCGCGTCAGTGGTCACGCTGATGTGCGGCTTGTAGGCACTCCAGGTCGTGCCCGTCTTCTTGGCGATCCAGACGCCCAGCCTGGTGCCTGGGAGCGAGGGATTGGTCCGAACGCGGATCGTGATCGACTCGCCCGGCTTGAGGATCTTGGTGGCGGTGGAGAACGGGCCGCTCGCGATGAGCGACGAGTCAGCCGACAGCACGACCTTGCCAACCGAGCCGACGATCGCGTTGGACAGGGTGGCCGCGAACTCCTGCTCCGTCACGCCAGCTCCGAGGCCGAACACTTCGACCTGGACCGGGCCCAGCACGGCATCAGGGGTCACGCTGTAGTGGATGTTGTTGATCGTGACCGTGCCGTTGCCGGTCATCGACTGCTGGGTGATGTTGAAGCTGAACGCGTTCGTGTAGCCGTAGGGCAGCGACGTGATGCTGAAGCCACTCAACGAGGGGCCTTCTTCGCTGGCGCAGCTGGTGTCGAGGTTGACGCTGTCGATCGTGACGCCGTTCGTGGCTGTCGCAACCGGCACGTTGGCAGTGGTCTGCCAGTTAATGAGGGTGTCCTGGGTGCGCAGGCCATTCGAGGTCCGCGGCAGCACGACAACACAGATGTGCTCGTAGGGCTGCAGCTGCCCGATGCCTGTTTCCTGGATTTGCAGGCTGCCGACCAGCGCATCACCCGAACCTGGGGCGATGTAGGGCTGCGAGAGCGCCGTCACGTCAACCGAGTTCTGGAAGACGCGGTTGGCGATCTGGACGGTCACGTTCGGCGTGTAGCTCGGGTCCGGCGAGGCCGTCGCCGAGGCATACAGCTTGGCATTGACCGGTCCCGGCACCGCGTTGGGCTCGATGTTCAGCAGCGGCCCGGCGGTGACGGGATTCGTGCTGCCGATCAAGATGGTCGAGGCGACCGTACTGGCCGTCCAGACGTTCCAGTAGACGCAGCTGTTGCCGTCCCAGGTGCCGGCGACGATGTTCGTGGTGGAGGCGAGGGCGCCGTCACGCAGGATCAGGTTGCCGGCGGCCACGCCACCGACGACCTCGGCGTAGACGGGCGTACCTGTGTACAGGTTCTCGTCCGACTCGTTGAGGCAGAGCTCAATCGTGTTGGTCGGGCCCACGCCCGCGGTGAACGAGCCAGCCGCGACCTCGACGATCGTGATCATCCCGGCCGTCTGGCCATTCTGGCCGATGAAGACGTTCGGGACCGAGGCGGCGCTGGCGGTGAAGATGCGCCCGACCTGGGCGTCGATCTCCGAGACAGGGCTGACGGGCCCGGCAGTCGTCGAGAGCGTCACGCTGATCTGCGTGCCGTTAGTCACCGTCGAGGCGACGTCATAGTACGGAGAGAAGGTGATGGTGCCCGGTGTAACCGTGGAGGCCCCGGTGACCGTCCACGTTACGCTGTTCCGGGTGGCCGAGAGCACCGGTGTGGCGAGCACGACGCCGTTGCTGCCTGTCCACGCGGGGACCTCTGAGAACACCACGCCGGGCGTGGTGACCGTCAGAGTGACGGTCGAGGGGACCGAGGAGGAAAGGAACCCGTAGGACGTCTCAGTGGCCGAGAGCTCCCCGCCCGCCTGGTTGTCCTCGCCCGCGAACACCTGGAGAACCGTTGGGGTCGCAAAGAGCAGCGCGGCTCCGACGGTGCCGGGGGAGCTTATGGCATTGCCAGCGGCGCAGCCGGTGGTCTCGCTGACGACCTCGCCGGAGTTATGGACACTGGCCGTACCCGTTGTAAGGGTCAGCGTCTGCTGACCGGTCGCGGGGGTCCCAATGCCCGACGCCGTGGCGATGTTTTCCGTCTCAGGGCTAGTGGCGAACGACAGGGGGTTGCCTGACGTGGTGGTGGGCGTGAAGTAGCACGTGCCGCTCGTCACGTTGACGATGAGGCTCGTGGCGCCCGCGCCGATGCCGGTCGCGATGGTGCCGGTGGCCGTGCCGCCCGTGGTGAGCGTGCCCGCGCCGGAGATGAACACACCGGTGAAGCCGGTCAGGGTCGGCAGGTCGGCATTAGTGGGCACGAGGGCGGCCACGATCGCGCCGGTGTGCGCGGCCGTGGTGGCGCTGATCTGGAGCCCGCTGATGTAGATCGCTTCTTCGTTGTTCGGGTCCGAGCCAGCGATGTTGACGGTCAGGACGTTACCCGAGGCCGTCGCGGTGGCGCCGAGCGACCCAGTCGAGCCAGCCGTCGACGCGGTGCCGACGAACGAGACGGTGGCATCGGCCGCCGGAACCGGGAAGGTCGTGCCGTCCCACGCCGAGTCGCCGATGACGACCTGGAACGAGCCGCCCTCGCTCTCAGTGAGCGTGGTGCCCCACGACGTGTCGGTGGGCTCGGTGAATGTGAACAGGACGGTCGACGTCACGTTGGTCGACGTCCCGCCGACCGGCACGACGCCAACGCTGCCGACGGTCACGGCGGCAAGGGCGCCGGGCGCGACCGCGGTTGCAACGAGCGAGGCGAGCAGCGCGGCACTGACGCCGAAACTGATCGCCCTCTTAGTGAGACTCAAGTCTAGGAACCTCCATATCTGATGCTTCGTGAGTCCGACCCCGCAGGGCCGGGTCCGGGGGGTACAGCTCCACCCTCCTTTGCGTGGACCCCGGGTACTGATCCAACAACGCCTTGCGCAAGGCCCGGAACGACGAGACGGGCACTGCCCGCCCCGCTGTTACGGCGATGTGGGAGACGCCGCACTCGGCGTCGGACTAGGTGAGTAGCACGGGGTGCCAACAGGGCACCGGCGCGGCTTGGGAGTGGGCGAAGTTGAGGGTGTCGGGGTCGGCGTGGCCGACGCGGATGGCGAGGGTGCCACCGTGGGGGTGGCCACTGGAATCGTCGGCACCGGGGTCGCAGTCGGGGTCGGCGATGGTGAGGGCGACGGGGTCGGGCTCGACGTCACCTCGGGCGTGGGCCGCGGGGTGGGGGCTGGCGTGGGGCTCGGGGTGGCCACCAGGACGTGCCGGGCGGGTGTGGCAGTCGGCGCCGGAGTCGGGGTCGGGGTCGGGGTCGGCGTCGCGAGCGTGATCGCCACGTGTCTCGGCGTCGGCTGCGGCACAAGGCCCACCTGCTGGGCGAAGCCCGGCACAAGGTTGGAGGCAGCCCACACGCCGCCCACGGCGATGACCGCGACCACGACGACAGTGGCCATAAGCGTGCCCGTGGTGCGCACGGTGCCGCGCAGGATCGGCGTCCACAGGTCGGCCAGCCAGTTCCGATGTTCGTGCCGGCGTCGCCTGTCGGCGATCGCCGCCAGCAGGACCCGCTCATCTAAGTCAGGCGTGGGCGGCACGTTGGGAAGCGAAGTCAGGAGCTCGATCAGGCGGGACGCGCTGGCCATCTCGGCCGTGCATGCCGCGCACCCGCGGAGGTGATCGGCCAGGGCGCGGGCGTCGTCGGCCGACAGCTCGTCCTGCACGAAGCCGTCGATCAGCGCGCGCGCACGCTCGCAGGTCATCACACTCTCTATATGGCGCAGGGGCGGGATAAAGTTGCAGCGGGGTTCTCCGGGTCACCGAACTCAGAGCGGACGAACCCCTCGCGAATCAGGCAGGGCGATCAGGGTGCACCCTTCCGAGCGCGCGACGGCAGCGAGCGGCCCATCAGACGTCGCCAGCCGCCCTCCGATCGCCAGGGCAGTCGCAAGAGCTATACAGTCCGCCAGGGACACCGGCTGGTGCGAGCGAACATGGTGCTTCGCTCGCAGGCGCGCCGCGACCCGTGCGAGGGTTCCGTCAACCGGGATGACGGCAAGCCCCGCGCCTTCCAGCCAGTCCAGCTTCTCGCCCACCTCCTCAGCGGTTCGCCCCTTCATTCGCACCATCACGTCCAAGGTTTCGGCCATGTTGACGGCGCTGATGGAAGGATGGTCGCCAGCGTCACGCAGCAGAGCGGCAACTTCGGACGCGGCCGGCTCGCCGCACAGGAACGCGACGAGGGCCTGTCCATCTAGGAGCGTCACCGAGCTCCCCAAGCGCGGTCCTCGTGTTGTGCCTCCTCCTCACGCAGGTTCGCCCGTGCCCCTTCGCTGGTCGGCCCCGGACCGGCAAGCGACCCCATCGCCGCGCCAATCGGGTCCTCGGGCATGGGGCGCAACACGAGGGCGTCACCGCGATCCTCGACCAGGAGGTGCGTTGTATGCCACCGTCGCCGGACGTCTGCAGGGACGGAGATCTGACCGCCTCTTGAAATGAGCGTCTGCCTCATGAGGTGGATGGTATCGCACGGGGCTGGCCTCAGCGACATGAAGTCCGCAAGCGCGCATGGCTGCTGGGTGTCCCCAGCGAACCACCGAACAGTCGGCGAGCCGACCGCCAGTCGGACTACGCCCCGGATCAACTCCCTCGATAGGGCCGCGCCCCGTCAAAGCAGCACGCCCAAGCGGCGTGCCACTGCGGCGGAAGCTCCTCTTCGGACCCCGACCGACTGAGGAACAGCGCGCGGAAGGGCCTGAGCACGACATCAGCATGCCAGTCCCCAAAGTCCGCGGCACTCGCCGGGGCGGCTTTCCCCATGAGGTCGGGGATTCCCTCGAACGCGCAGGTCGATCGACTGCCGCTAGAGGCTCGAGTCCTCCGGCATGGGCGTCGAGCGGGCCGATCGACGGGATGCGGCCGCCACCGGGACCGCGCGGTCCGGGCGGGTGCCGTCAGGCGCTGCCATGGTCGGGTCGTCCACCACCGGCGCGGCCCAGCTGGCCCGGTCGATCGGCCCACCTCCATCGGGCCCGCCGGTGCGGACGTCGGGGTGGGTTGCCTCGTCGAACGGTCGCAGCGTGAGCGGCTGCAGCACGTCACGCAGCTGCCGTGTGCCGCGGAGCAAGTGGCTCTTATAGGTGTTGAGCGGCACGTCCAGGGCCTGGGCGGCCTCGGCGTAGTCGAGGCCCGAGACGAAACGCAGCACGACAGCGGCCCGCTGCTTGTACGGGAGCCCGGCGATCGCGGACATGAGCGCCTGCCGGAGCTCCGACGCCTCGGCCACGGCGTGGGGGTCGCGTCCGTCGCCGCTTGTCTGGCCGAACAACGCGTCGACTTCGACAGGCGAGCCCAGCTCTACGAGCTGATCCAGCGACGCAGCGCGGGTGGCTGACCGACGCTGCCCGGCGCGACCGGCAAGCCGCACGCAGATAGTGGTGATCCAGGCGGCTAGGGAGGGCCGTGGGGTGAAACGTTCCATGCCGCGAAAGGCGGCGAGGAAGGTTTCCTGGACCACGTCCTCGGCCGTCTCGCGGCTGTTCGTCAAACGGAACGCAAGGTTGAGCAGGCGCTGCCGGTGCTGGCGAACCAGCTCCGCATACGCCGCCTCCGATCCCTCTTTGCAGCGCCGGACGAGCTCTTGCTCGCTCCAGACACTTTCCACCACGCGTCCTCCACGCGGCCCGAGGGCCAGTCCAGGATCACCTGGAGACCGACCGCCGGGCAAGAGCAGGCTGGCCGACGCGTGTGTCGGCGCGTTAGGTCGAGCAGAGTCTGCCACATCCATGCCTTGGCACGCCACCCGCC
This sequence comes from Candidatus Limnocylindrales bacterium, assembly GCA_052144055.1. Taxonomy (GTDB): domain Bacteria; phylum Chloroflexota; class Limnocylindria; order Limnocylindrales; family CSP1-4; genus JAJYNJ01. The sequence goes on along the minus strand of JBKQRF010000310.1, from coordinate 2,726 downwards.
CGATCGAGCGGTGAAGCCGGGACCATGGGTCCACGAGGGTCCGTCCGCCCGGGACAGTCTTGAACATGGCCCTGAAACGACGCTGAAGCCGACCCGGCCGGAACGCGTAGCACCGCACCGAGATTGACCTCCGTGCTGCCCGCGAACATTCCAGGAGGCGATCCGCTCCGCCACGCGGCGCAAGGCGCCGTGATCGGTCTCGATCTCCTGCGTTTCCAGCGGCGCATTTCGCCGCAGTTGCCGGATGCCGGTCTCGATGCCATCGAGTGAGCCGAGGATCTGGACGGGCCGCGCGACCCGGGCGGTCTGCCATCCCACCGCAGCCTCCAGGTCCGCCCGTACCTGGTTCGAAGCGGTCTCGCAGGTCACCTAGCACGTGGGCCGCGCCGCGGCTTATGCGGTGCTGCGCATGCACGCTCGCCGCCGTGCCCCCAACGAGCGCCGCGTCAGGGAGCAGGCGCTGAAGGCGCACCGCCGCCGCGATGACCGCGTCCCACTCGAGGCCCGAGGGTGCCGAGCGGATGGAGCGCTTCGCTTCATCAGGGTCACCAGTCGGCCGCCCGCCGGCTCCGTCTGGTAGCACGGCGGACTCGCGTGCCGCCAGGGTCAGCGACACCCCAAGGGCATCTGCGAGCCTGCGCAGTCGGTCGATGGAGGGCTGGGTGCGGCCGCGCTCGATGCGGCTGATCTCGCTCTAGGGAACGCCGGACGCCGCGCCGAGCCGGGCCTGCGACATCCGCAGCGCGCGTCTGCGGCCCGCGAGTTGCCCGACTAAGACATCGACCATACGTCAGACTATGCGCTATACCTCATAGATCCTCAAGGCGACGGTTGCCGGGTGGCGAGATACGCACCCGCCCGGAGCGACACCAGGCGGGGGAGGTCAGCACGCAGGCGCTCGGAGCGGCGGATCTCGATCCAGGTCGGTTGATCGGGAGCAGAAAACGGCGAGCTCCAGGTGTCGGGGCCGAACAAGTGCCGACGCAGCACGCGCGCCTGCTGTGCCGACGTCTCGGAAGTGGGCGGTTCATCGAGGGCTAGCTCGAGGGCGCGGCGGACGGACAGCGGCCAGTGATCCCATGGCGCGCGCGAGCGCAACAGCCCAGCCGCCTGGGTCAGCGTCCGCTCTTCATCCTCGATAGCCTGCTCGACGTCTTCACGCAACATCGTGCGCCTCGCGCAGATCTTCCTTCAGCTCGCCGCTGACGGCGAGTCCGCCAATGATGCCCACCGGCGGAACGTGGAATTGCGCAACGAGGCTCCCGACCAGCGCGTCTGCGATGCCCGGAATCGCCGCGCGGTCTCCGATGCCCGCGAGCAGCATGTTAAAGCGCGCAATGATCGCGTCCGCATTCGTGCGTGGCGCGAGAAGCGGCAGATCATCGCTGTCGCGTCGGCGACCTGATGCGACCTTGAGGATGTACAGATCCTCGACGGACAGCGCGCGTACGACGTATGTGCGCCCGGGGCCGGTCTCGATCTGGGCAACCTGCGGCGCCTCGCTGAGGTCACGGATCATGATCAGGCCCCAGATGTTCTCGACCGTCGTGACGTCGAGCCGGAACCCGGGTCCGTATCTGACTCGAAACTCGGCCTCGACCTGAGCCACGGCCTGTTCGCCGACCACGGCGGTGTACACATCAACGTCCAGGGACTCGGCGCGGATGCCATGCGCGGCCATCGCGCTGCCCCCCACCAGCACGATCACGCCTCCGATCGGCTCTCCGCGTTGGTCTGAGACCTCGATGAGCCGGCGTACCACCTCGAGCGGCGCGGGCCACTGCACCGCCATGTCTCTGCCTCCCAACGCATCGGCCGCCTGCTGACCGGCCGTCTCCGATCGTAAGCCCTTGCCTTTGGCGACCTACATCATCACCAGGCCGCCGTCCACGGCTAGCACCTGGCCGGTGATGAACGCGGCCTCGTCGGAGCAGAGAAACGCCACCGCGGAGGCGATTTCGTCCGGCGCTGCGAAGCGGCCCAGCGGCGTTTGCGCCAGCAACTGCGACTGGAGCGCCTCGGGGAGGTCACGCGTCAGGTCGGTGGTGACGAAGCCGGGGGCGACGGCGTTGCACGTGATGCCACGGCTCGCGACCTCGCGCGCCGTTGCTTTGGTGAGCCCGATCAGGCCAGCCTTCGACGACGAGTAGTTCGCCTGTCCAGCCTGGCCAGCCTGGCCAGACACACTCGAGATGTTGACGATGCGCCCGGAGCGTGCCCGGAGCATCGGCCGCAGGACCGCCTTGGTCGCATAGAAGGCGCCGAAGAGGTTCACCTCGAGCACCGTGCGCCACTCCTCGAGGCTCATTCGCATGATCAAGTCGTCGCGGGTCACGCCCGCGTTGTTGACCAGGATGTCCAGCCGGCCGAACGTCTCCACCGTACGCGCGACAAGCGCGGGGGCCGCCTCCGGGTCCGTTACGTCACCCTCGACCCAGAAGCAGCGTCGACCGAGCGCCTCCACGTCGCCGCGGGTCGCCTCCGCGGCCTCGACCGGGCCGCGGTCAAGGAACGCGATATCGGCGCCCTGCCTGGCCAGCCGCAGCACGATGGCGCGCCCGATGCCGCGCGCACCGCCGGTGACGATGGCGCTCTTGTCGGACAGATCGATCACGCGGACACCTCCGTAGGGACGCTCGATGCCGTCTCGGACCCGGGGGACGCGGTCGGGGCCTCGATGCGCGAACTGTACGGGTTACACGGGCTCGTGGGCGACCGGCCGCAGG
>JBKQRF010000309.1:0-5569 GCA_052144055.1 Candidatus Limnocylindrales bacterium | reverse complement strand
GGGGAGCCGCTCATCGGGCGGCTCCTCGTCTACGACGCCCTCGACGTGTCGTTCGACGTACTGCACGTGCGCCGCGACCCGCACTGCCCGACGTGCGGCTCGGGCGGCAGTCTGATGGGCGCGTGACTCACCCGAATCACCGGTGCGTCGCCCATCGGTACCAGAGACAGACACGATCCATGCGGGCAGACTGCGACTTCAGCGTGCACGCCGTCCTCGCCCGTGAAAGGACGCCTCCAGTGCCTGATGAGCTGGTACGGCCGAACCGTCTTCGAGGAGGTGTCGCGCGGCCGAACGCCCTGGTCGGCGGGGTGGCGCGCCCTGTGGCCGCCCGGGGCCGCCTGGGCGACCTCGGAGCGCCGGCGATGCAGCGGCCGGCCGCGGCGGAGCTGGCGTTCGGACCCAACTCCCAAGCGGTGTCGGACCTGCTCGAGCGCCTTCCGAGGATCACCGCTGTCGAGGCTCAGCGGTTGACCAGCTTCTGGAAGGGGATCTCCAAGGAGGAGCGGGATCGGGCGCATCACGAGGCGCAGGAGGCAGCCGTGTCGAGTGGACGCCGGCGCGCCGCCCGGCTCGCCCAGGAGGAGGCGCTTCACTGGCTCGATGCGACGCCGGCCGCAGCCGCTCCATTGGGCCCTCACGCCGAGACGTCGGGACGTGTCCGCGACTGGGCGCAGACACGCCGAGAGGCCTTCCCTGCGGTCCTCGATGCGCTGGCCGGCCTGGTACTGTCCGACGTGCTCGATGCTCCAGCGCGAGACGCGCTTGTCGGCCCCTGGCTGAGCGCGATCGACGGCAACAAGGCGACGGAGGACCGAGCGAACGGGGACCCGTCCGGCCCTGGGAGCTAGTGCCGCGAATCTCCCTGGCCTTGATGTCTACGTCGGTGGCCCGGGGGCCGCGGGCTTGGAGGCGGAGGCGACAGGCCCATTAGCTCGCGCGACACGAGGTCCACGGTCGCTGACCCGACACCATCTCGCTCATGGTGCGGGGGGGCCGGGCGCATGGGACCGCCCGCAGATCGCCTCTTCCGTAACGTGTCGGGAGCAGGTATGGTGTCGGCTTGGCGAGCAGCGTGCCCGAGGCTGCCGCTGAGCGACCTTGGAGGCGTCCCCATGCTCGTCCATGCGCCCGTCCACCCCACCTTGGCGGCGGCCGATCTTGACTGTGCCCGCCGTTTCTACGAGCAGGTCCCGAGCTTCCAGCCGACCGAGGTCCTGGCGGGCGGCGGCATGTACGGCGCGGGGGACGGCACGCGCCTCCTCGTCTTCCCGTCCAGTGTCTGGGCGTCCGGCGACCGTTCCCAGATCGGCTTCACCGTGTCGGACTTGGCCACCGAAGTGGCGGGCTGAGGCTCTCGATCGAGCCCCCGCGATGCGCCCCGTCGCGCCGCTTCCGACCGGCACCGTCACCTTCCTGTTCACCGACATCGAGGGCTCCACGCGGCTGCTCCGCGAGCTCGCGGACGGCTACCCGGCCGTGCTTGCCGACCACGACCACCTGCTGCTCGAGGCGGTCAGGGCGGAAGAGGGGGCGCCCTTCGGGTCGGCCGGTGACGCGATCTTCGCGGCCTTCTCCAGCGCCCCTCGGGCCCTCGCAGCGGCCGCCCGCGCACAACTGGCGCTCGAGTCGCATCCGTGGCCTGACGGCGTGGCCGTCCGGGTTCGCATGGGCATCCACAGCGGCGAAGGTACGCTGAGCGGCGGCACGTACGTTGGCCTGGACGTGCACCGCGCGGCACGGATAGCGTCGGCCGCCCACGGCGGGCAGGTACTCGTATCGGCGACGGCGAGGGCGCTCGCCGAGACATCCCTCGCACCCGACCTCGACCTTCGTGATCTCGGCATGCACCGCCTGCGGGACCTGGGGAGGCCGGAGCGCCTGTATCAGCTGGTGGTGCCCGGGATGCCGGCGGAGTTCCCCCCGCTAAGCACGCTCGACGCGACGCCCAACAACCTGCCCACCCAGCTCACCTCGTTCGTCGGCCGCGGCCGCGAGGTCGCCGAGGCCCGCCAGCTGCTCGCCGGCACGCACCTCCTCACGCTCACTGGACCGGGCGGGACCGGCAAGACGCGGCTCAGCCTGCAGCTCGCGGCGGACGTGTCCGAGGAGTTTCCCGACGGCGTGTTCTTCGTGCCGCTTGCCTCGGTGACGGACCCTCGTCACCTCGCGCCGGCGATCCTCCTGTCGGTCGGGTTGCAGGACTCGGACGCCCGCGCGCCGGAGGAGCGACTGACCGAGTACCTCCGGGACCGTCGCGCGCTCCTAGTGCTCGACAACTTCGAGCAGCTGACGGGCGCGGCTCCCGTGGTGGCCGAGCTGCTGCGTGCCGCCGCGAACGTGCGTGTCCTCGTGACGAGTCGCGCCGCACTCCATGTGTCCGGCGAGCAGGAGTACCAGGTGCCGCCACTCGGACTTCCCGACCCGCACGACGCACTTGGGCCTGCTGCCCTCTCGCAGTACGAGGCGGTGGCGCTCTTCATCGAGCGCGCAGTGGCGGTCCGGCCGGACTTCCAGGTCACCAACGACAACGCGCCCGCGGTGGCCGAGATCTGCGCCCGTCTCGACGGTCTTCCGCTTGCGATCGAGCTTGCCGCAGCGCGCATCAAGCTGCTGCCACCCCAGGCGCTGCTGGTGCGCCTGGGTCACCGCCTCGACCTCCTGGCCGGCGGAGCCCGCGATCTCCCGGAGCGGCAGCAGACGCTGCGCGGTGCGATTGCGTGGAGCCATGAGCTGCTGTCTGAAGCGTCGCGGCGCCTGTTTGCACGCTTCTCGATCTTCGTGGGGGGCTGCACGCTGGAGGCCGCTGAGGAGGTCTGCGGCCCTGGCCTCGGGATCGACGTGCTGGAAGGGCTGGCCGACCTGGTCGACCAGAGCCTGGTGCGCCAGGACGAGGTTGACGGGGAACCGCGCTTCGCGATGTTGGCCACCATCCGCGAGTTCGGCCTGGAGCGGCTGGTCTCATCCGGCGAGGCCGACGCGAAGGCCGGGGGCCACGCGAGCGCGTACCTGTCGCTGGCGGAGCGGGCCGCGCCGGAGTTGACCAGGTCCCAGCAGAAGTCGTGGCTCGACCGGCTCGGCCGCGAGTACGACAACCTCCGGGCTGCCATGACCTGGTCTATCGAGCACGGCGCGGCAGAGACCGGTCTCCGCATCGGCGCTGCCCTCTGGCGCTTTTGGCAGATGCGCGGGCTGCTCCGCGAGGGCGCCGAGTGGCTGGACCAGCTGCTCGCGATGCCGCACGCCGCGGATCACCCAGAGGCGCGGGCCGCTGCGCTCGAGGCGGCCGGAGGCGTCGCCTACTGGCGGGGCGACATGGAGACCGCGGCGGCCTTCTACGAAGCACGCTTGGAACTGCGCCGGTCGTTGGGTGACCGCGCGGCCATCGCCAACGCCCTGTACAACGCCTCGTTCCCGTACATCGTCAGCAAGCTGGACGTCCCCCGTGGCCGGCTCCGCCTGGACGAGGGGCTGGCCATTCAGCGAGAGCTCGGCGACGGGGCCGCCGTCGCCCGGTCCCTCTGGGCGCTGGGCAACGCGCTGTACTTCGGCGACGAGCTCGAGCAGGCGCGCGACGTGCTCCGCGAATGCGTGGCGATGCTCCGGCGGCTCGACGATCCGTTCTCGCTCGCGTGGGCGCTCCACACGCTCGGGCTCACCTGGAGCCGCCTGGGGGACACGAAGCGCGCGGCGGGGCCCTGGCGGGAGGCGCTCGAGGGGTTCGCGAGCGCCCACGACCTCTCTGGGATCGCCCTGATCCTGGGCGACCTCAGCACGCTCGCCGTCGCCTGCGATGACCCCGTGCGCGCCCTGCGCCTCGCCGGCGCGGCGTCGCAACTGGTAGCGAGCGGTGGGATCGATCTCGCCACTTTGGTTGACCGCATCGAGGGACGCGAGGCTCTCGGGACCGGCATGCTCGACGAGGCGGCGGTGGCCGCCGCGCTGGCCGAGGGACGCGCCATGACGGCGGAGCAGGCCGTGGAGGACGCGCGGGGCTGGCTGGCCAGTTTGCCGGGGAGCTGAGTCATGGATCGACGCCGAGGCACGCTCCTTGCGGTGATCCTGGGGTCGGGCATCGTGTTCCTCGACTCGACGGTCGTCACCGTCGCTCTGTTGAGGATCGGCGAGGACCTGCCCAGCCACCTGTTCGGCGCGCTCGAAGGCGAGACCTACGTCTACAACGCGTACCTACTCACGCTCAGCGCGCTGCTGGTCATCGCCGGCGCGTTGGCCGACGCGTATGGCCGCCGGCGCATGTTCGCGATCGGGCTGGCCGGCTTTGGCGTTACGTCGGTGCTCTGCGGGCTCGCCCCGACACTGGAGACGCTCATCCTGTTCCGTGTCGCGCAGGGCGCCGCCGGGGCGCTGCTCGTGCCCGGCTCCCTCGCGATCCTCACGGCGACCTTCGAAGGCGAGGACTTGGGCCGCGCCTTCGGCCTGTGGGCCGGCGCGTCGGGCGCGACCACGGTACTCGGGCCGCTGGTCGGCGGCCTGCTGGTCCAGACGATCTCTTGGCGCGCTGCCTTCTTCGTGAACGTGCCGCTGGTGGTGGTCGCTCTGTGGGCCACCTGGCGGAGCGTCCAGGAGAGCCGGAGCAGCGATGCTGCTCGCTCGTTCGATTGGGCCGGCGCGGCGGCGGCTGGCCTCGCCGTCGGTGGCCTGTCGTTCGGCGCGATCTACGGGCAGCAGCACGAATGGAGAGGTCTCCTGGGACCGATCGCGCTCAGCGTGGGTGCACTTGCCCTCGTCGTGTTCGTCGTGCTGATGGCGCGCGGCCGGCGTCCTTTGGTACCGCTCGGCATGTTCCGCGTGCGCAATTTCGCGGTGACCAATCTCTCGACGTTCCTCATCTACGGCGCGCTCTACGTCTTCCTCTACGAGCAGGCCACCTTCAGCCAGGGGACGCTCGGTTACACGGCCGCAGCCGCCGGCATGCTCTCGATCCCTAGCAGCCTGCTCCTGACTCTCCTCTCGCCCCGCATCGGCGTCCTCGGCGCACGATACGGCCCGCGGCGCTTCATGGTCGTTGGCCCGGCGCTCATGGCAGCCGGGCTGCTCTGGCAGGCGCGTGTTCCGGTGGCTAGCGGCGCTTGGGCGCTCCGGCCGGGGTCGCCGGCGACATGGGTCCCGCCAGCTGGGTTCCTCGTCGATTTCCTGCCCACCGGGATCCTGTTCGGCGTCGGCCTCGCCCTGATGGTGGCCCCGCTCACGACTGCCTTGATGACGTCGGTTCCGGCACGGGATGCCGGTCTGGCGTCCGCTATCAACAACGCTATCTCGCGCGTCGGGCCGCAGCTGGCCGGCGCGGCCATCTTCGTCGCGATCACCGCGGCCTTCTACGGCGACCTCGCCTCGCGCGTTCCGGGTCTCAACGTCAATACGGCGGGGTTCCGGCAGGCTGTCGCGCCCCTGCAGCGCCCTGGGCCCTCTATCGACCTGCCCGTGGCGCTGGCGGCCCTGCGGGCATCCACGGACGCGTTCCACGTCGCCATGGGTATGGCCGCGGGACTCCTGCTGCTCGGAGCCGTGGCCAACGCGCTGGGCATCCGGAACCCCTCGTCCGCCACGG
>JBKQRF010000308.1:0-3085 GCA_052144055.1 Candidatus Limnocylindrales bacterium | reverse complement strand
GAGGATCGGCCTGTACTCGCGGACCTGGTGACCGCTGCCCGGGCGGCCCGTCGCTGGTCCTTCCCAGCGACCGACGAGCTGTTGTGCCGCGCCCCACTGATCACTCATCAACCGCCTCCTCGGCCTCCGCAGATGCTGCCGGTAGAACTTCGCCTGACGTTCGCCATAGTTTCGCCGATCGGCCATCTGTTGCCCGCAACGCCAGGACGACGCGCCAGGACTCGGATCGCCACCAGGGCGGCCGTTCCAGAGGACCTCGGAATCGCCACCTACGGGCGCGGGCTACCGACCTGGTTCCGGCCGGTGCCACCCCGACACCATGGAACGCTCGTGCGGGTGCGAGCGCCACGACCTACCCACGAGGCAGGACCCGGCGCGAGACCCGTGCTCACGAGAGGGCGCCGTCATCGTCTACGACTCCGCCGAGTCGCGCCGATGGGCTCAGCCCGCCGCGTTGGGCTCCAGCCGCTGTCGGAGGTACTGCCCGGTCAGCGAGCCGTCGGCCCGGACGAGCTCGGCCGGCGGCCCCTCGAAGATCACCCGCCCGCCGTCGTGGCCGCCCCCCGGACCCAGGTCGATCACCCAGTCCGCCCGGGCGATGACGTCGAGGTTGTGCTCGATGACGATCACGGTCCGTCCGGCCTCGACCAGTCGGTCGAGGAGGCCGATGAGGTTGTCGACGTCCTGCATGTGGAGCCCCGTCGTCGGCTCGTCAAGGACGTAGACCTCGGTAGCGCCGGACATCTCGATCGCGAGCTTCAGCCGCTGGCGCTCGCCGCCCGATAGCGTGTCGAGCGCCTGGCCGAGCGAGATGTAGCTGAGCCCGACGTCGGCCAGACGGTCGAGCATGACGCGAGCCGGCCGCTCGGTGAAGAAGCCGCGCGCCTCCTCGACCGACATCGCCAGGACCTCGACGATATTCCGTCGCCGCAGCCGGTAGCCGAGGACCTCGTCGGTGTAGCGACGGCCCTCGCACACCTCGCACACGCTGGCGACGTCGGCCATGAACGCGAGGTCGGTATAGATCATGCCCAGACCGTTGCAGGCCGGGCACGCGCCCTCCGAGTTCGCGCTGAACAGCGACGCGTTGACGCCGTTGGCGGCCGCGAACGCCCGCCGGATCGGGTCGAGGATGCCCGTGTAGGTCGCCGGGTTCGAGCGTCGTGAGCCGCGGATGGCGGACTGGTCGATGATCGTCACCGATGGGTCGGTCCGGGGCAGGCATCCGTGGATCAGCGAGCTCTTGCCAGAACCCGCGACCCCCGTCACTGCGGCGAGCACGCCGAGTGGCACGTCGACGGAGACGTCCTTGAGGTTGTGGAGCCGCGCGTTCCGGATGGGGATCGAGCCGCGCGGCACCCGCGGCTCCGGCTTCAGCTCCTGCCGGACGTCGAGGTGGCGGCCGGTGGCAGTCCCCGACGCGATGAGGCCGTCGACCGTGCCCTCGTACACGATGGTCCCGCCGTGGGGGCCGGCGCCCGGGCCCATGTCGACAACGTGGTCGGCGACCCGGATGACCTCCGGGTCGTGCTCGACGACGAGGACCGTGTTGCCCTTGTCGCGCAGGCGGCGCAGTAGGTCGTTCAACTGGTGGACGTCGTGGGCATGGAGGCCGATCGTCGGCTCGTCGAAGATGTACGTCGCGTCGGTCAGGCTCGAGCCGAGGTGGCGGACCATCCTCGTCCGCTGCGTCTCGCCGCCGGACAGCGTGGCCGTCGCGCGGTCAAGGCTGAGGTAGCCGAGGCCGATCGACACGAAGCTGTCGAGGAGCGCAGCGAGCCGCTCGATGATCGGCCGGGCGTTCGGGGCGTCGAGGCCGCGGATAAACGACGCGAGATCGCTGATCTGCATCGCCGCGCAGTCGGCGATGCTCAGACCCTCGATGAGCGACGAGCGCGCGAGCGCGTTCAGGCGCGTCCCCTCGCACGCCGGGCAGGCGGCGAACGTCGCCATCCGCTCGACGGCCGCCCGGATGACCGGCTGGAGCGATTCGGCGTCCTTCACGAGGTAGAGCCGCCGGATCTTGTCGACGAGACCCTCGTAGGTTCTCGGCACCTTCTGCCCGGCGCGTGGCCCGTCCAGGAAGAGCTGCCACTCGGCCTCGGTGTAGTCGCGCAGGCGCTTGTCCGGATCGAAGAGGCCGAACCTGACGAAGGTGTTCTGGTTGTAGGTGCCGGGCTGGAAGTTCGGAAACGTAATCGCGCCTTGGTTGAGGCTCAGGTTGCGGTCCACGAGCGCGTCGACATCGACCGTCGAGACCCGACCGAGCCCCTCGCACTCGGCGCACATCCCGCCGCTGACCGTGATCGCTTTCACCTCGCGCGCTGCGCCCCCCTTCTTCTCGAAGGTGATCACGCCCCGGGCCGTTCCGGCTGCAGTGTTGAACGCGAAGGCGCTGGCCGGCCCGATGTGCGGCCGGCCGAGACGGCTGAAGAGGATCCGGAGCATCGCGTGAGCGTCGGTCGCAGTGCCGACCGTCGAGCGCGGGTTCGCGCCCATCCGCTCCTGGTCGACGACGATCGCCGCGGTCAGGCCCTCGAGCGAGTCGACGTCGGGCCGGGCGGGCGAGCCCATGAAGCTCTGGACGAAGGCCGTGTAGGTCTCGTTGATCAGCCGGCGCGATTCGGCGGCGATCGTCTGGAAGACCAAGGAACTCTTGCCCGATCCCGAGACGCCACTGAAGACCGTGAGGCACCGCTTGGGGATGTCGAGGCTGATGGCGCGGAGGTTGTTCTCATGGGCGCCTCGGACCTCGATCGCGCCCCAGTTGGGCTCGTGGTTGTCGTTCACCCGTCAGGTGCCTCATGCTCGTTGTCCGCAGCCATCCTGCTGAACGGCATGCCTAGCCCCACGCCAGCTGCGCTATCTGGATCAGGTTCCCGCAGGTGTCGTCCAGCTGGGCGATGGTCGAGCCTGTCACCTCGGTCGGCGGCATCGTGAACTCGGCGCCGCGCGCCGTGATGCGCTCGTAGTCGCCCTTGATGTCGTCGGTGAAGAACATGACGGCGGGCTGGCCCTGCCCGAAGATGGCCTGCTGGTATGCCCTGGCCGCCGGGTTGTCATTGAGCGCCAGCTGCAGCTCCGT
>JBKQRF010000307.1:0-6436 GCA_052144055.1 Candidatus Limnocylindrales bacterium | reverse complement strand
GAGGATCGGCCTGTACTCGCGGACCTGGTGACCGCTGCCCGGGCGGCCCGTCGCTGGTCCTTCCCAGCGACCGACGAGCTGTTGTGCCGCGCCCCACTGATCACTCATCAACCGCCTCCTCGGCCTCTGCAGACGCTGCGCGCGCTGCCCCGCTATGTCACCCTCAGGGATGTGGCAGGACGCCCGGTTCCCACGCCTCGAGGTTGCTCAGTCAAGCCACCACCTGGAACCCGGGTGCCGCTCGAGGAGGGAGACGAGGCCCTGGCGCACCAGCCATTGGTCGTCGACGAGCAGGACTCGGAGCGGAGTGGCACCAGGCGACGAGCGCATGCGCACCTCGGACGGAAACGGGGGACGGTCGTTCGACCCGCGGGCGCCGCTGAGCATGGCAGGGATAGCCGCATCCTGCAGCGGGAGAGGTCCAGGTGACTGCGCGCTGGGACGACTCGACCCCGGCGCTGAACCGGGGTCGAGATCGGTGGCCGACGGCCGGAGGAGGAACTGGAGCGCCGACGGCTGCATCGGTGAGGAGATGATGCAATGCGTGAGACGAGCGATGGGCCGTCGCTGTGACGCGATCGCATCGCGCTTCAGGGGCGGCTCGCGCGTCCCCGCATCATGGCCATGGTGAGCCGCCGACCATCGGCGCCAATGCGCTGCGGACGAGCCAATCCACCACGCTCGGCGCTGGCCTAGACTTGCGGACCCGTGGGCGAACCAGAGACTGAGCGCATCGACACCTACCTCGAGGTCGGCGGGAAGCGCACGTTCGCCGGCGCGATCGACTGGCCCGGCTGGTGTCGCGCCGGTCGCGACGAGGAGTCCGCGCTGCAGGCGCTGTTCGAGTACGCGCCGCGCTACGCGGCGGTCCTGGCAGCGAGCGGGCTCGGGTTCAACGCTCCCGCCGAGCCTGCCGATCTTCGCGTCGTCGAGCGTCTCCAGGGAGACGCGACGACGGACTTCGGGGCGCCGGGCACGGCGCCGTCTGGCGACGAGCGGCCGATCAACGACACTGACCTCACCCGACTACGCACCCTGCTCGTGGCCTGCTGGTCGGCCTTCGATCGGGCCGTGCAGGGAGCGACGGGAGTCGAGCTGCGCAAGGGACCCCGTGGCGGCGGGCGCGAGCTCGACGGCATCGTCGAGCACGTAATGGACGCCGAGGCCGGGTATCTCGCGCGAGTGGCGTGGAGAGCGCCCGCCAGGGACCCGGGCGACACACGTCATTTCCAGTCTCTCGAGCGTGCGGCCGTGCTTGAGGCCTTCGCCGCGGCCGCGAGCGGGTCCGTGCCGCGGCAGGGGCCGCGCGGCGGCACACGCTGGTCGGCGCGCTACTTCGTCCGGCGCGTCGCCTGGCACGCCTTGGACCACGCCTGGGAAGTCGAAGACCGCTCGACTTCGTGACGCCAGAGGTTCGGAGCGCCCGACGGCTGGCTGTGGTGGGCCATTCGCGCGGGGAACACGATCTGAGAAGGAACGAGGAAGCAGCCGTGTCGCTCAAGGAGAACAAGGCGCTCTCGCGGCGCCTCTACGAAGAAGTCTTCGGGCACGGGAACCTCGCGGCCGCCGATGAAGTCCTCGCGCTTGACTGCGTTAGCCACGGTCCGGGGGTGCCGCCGGTCGTCGGCACCGAGGGCATCACGCGCCAAGCGATGCTCCTGCGCAGCGCGATGCCCGATCTAGAGTCCACCCTCCAAGACCAGCTCGCCGAGGGCGACCGCATGGCCAGCCGCTAGACAGGCAGCGGCAGGCACACTGGTCCCCTGACGTTGCCCACGGGAACGCTTCCGGCAACGGGTCGCCGCATCGCCTTCGACGAGATCCGCATCGACCGGTTCGCCGATGGGCGCATCGTCGAGTCCTGGTTCATCCCTGTTCGCACGACCGTTTGGCAGCAGCCGGGGCTCCTTCCCGCACCCGGGTCCTCGTCGAGTCAGTGATCTTCCCCGGGGCTCACGGCGTGACAGCCGCGGCCGCCTGCGCCGCGTCCCACCACTCCAGGACGCGTGTGCCGGACAGGGTAAGCCACTTCGACGGCTCCCCCGCCGGCACGTCGACCTCGAACCACACTCGACCGGGTGCCGTCGCGCCTGCAGCCACGTGCCGTCCGGCTGCCGCTGCGCGCGGATCGCCTCGATCGCGGCAGCCATGCGCGGGTCGGGCGGCGTGCCGTCCAAGCCGGACGCGGCGCGGAAGTAGTCGGCGGCGTTCAGCACGCTGTAGAACCAGCGGAACGGGTAGGCGAAGCGCGTCACCCACGACGCAACCAGCTCGCCGCTCGAGCGGCGACGCATGAGCCCCCGCTCAAGCAGGTACTCCTCGCCGGCGTGGCGCGCGGCGCGCGTCTCGTCGGTTCCGCCGGTCGCCGCCTCGTGGGCGAGCAGGCCCTTGAGCGCGTTCAACGTGGAGTGGAACGACGAGCGGGTCGACCGGTTGACCCACTCGCAGTTCCAGCCGCCGTCGGCCATGCGGTGCTCCACGAACCACCCGGCGAGACCCTCGACATCGGCGCCGAGCCAGACCCCGTTCGCCAGCGTCCAGGCGTTGATGCAGCAGTCGACCTCGCCGCCCCAGTACGGCAGGCCGTTGTATTCCCAGCGGCTGTTCGCGGCGAGCCGCTCGGCCGTGTCCGTCAGCACGGAGGCGTCGACGCCCCACTCGCGGAGCGAGTTCAGCGACCACGTCGTCGCCGTCCACGGCTGGCCCGCGCCCTCCGCGGCCTCCGGGCCCTGGAAGTCGAAGCCGCCGGGGAAGAACGCGCCGCCGGGCCCACTGACCGTCCGGGTCCTGGAGGGCCAGCAGCCGGGCGCCGAACCCCTCGGTCGCGACGTGAGCGCGGGTCGCCGCCCAGACCTCCTCCGGGGCGCCGAGCAAGTCCCGCTCGACCTGCCAGCGCAGCGCGGGGTCGGAGTCGAGTAGCCAGTCCGTCAGGGCACGGTCCGCCATGCAGGGAGGGTACGCCGACGGTCCCGACACGGGCAGCGACCGTGGTGCAGACCCAGATGCCCCGGGCGGCGCCCGAGGCGTCGAGATCGCCGACCGGCCCGCAGTTCACGGTCGAGGCGCCCCTCTCGGCGGACCTCGTGACGAGGATCGTCAAAGCGCGGCTTGCCGAGGAAACAGCTCGCCGCCGGAGGTAGCTCGCTCTGCCAGTCTGCTCCGGGGTACCGTAGCGGCGATGACGGACGCCCTTCCTCCGACGATCGGCGCTGGTCACCCCGCGGCCTTCCACCTGGGCCCGGGGCACATCATCGTGTACGCCACCCCGGCCTTCCTCGCGGCCTACGGATCAACCTGTCCCGGGCTGCCGGCCCGCGAGGCGCTGCCCACATGCCTGCCGTATCGAGACTCCGCAGGGTGAGCGGCGTCTCGTGGTGGTGCCGCGGCGCGACCCCGATGGCGAGACCTACGGCGTCACCACCCACCTCGTCGCCCTACCGGCTAGCGTCGAGAGGCGAAAAGGGTCGGAACAAGCGCACACGCTTAGGGCGCGGCGGGTCGGGCTCGTGCGGGGTGCGGAGAGTCGACCCTATCAGGGTTACGCCGCCTTGAGCTCTGATGACGCCCGTGAAGGCTAGGCGTCGTCAGTCCACGGTAGGGCCGGCGCAGCGGCCTGCAGGGTCTCATCGCCACCGTCGCGTCGGGTCGCTTCGACCCACTCCCGCTGATCACCCATCGCTTCGCCCTCGAGGACATCGTCGGGGCCTACGAACTGTTCACCAGTCGGCGCGAGTGGGTCCTGAAGGTGGCGGCGAAACCCTAGGCTCGAGGCGCGGGCCACGGTCGCCGAGGGCCTCGCGATCAGCTCTCGACACGTCACGTGGCGCCTTACCCGGTATTGGTCCGCTCAGGGCGCGCCTCATCGGCGGGGCCGAGTACCAGAACCCTCCGCAGCGGATGCCCGCCGGCTCAGCGAAGCCTTCTTTGGACCCCACATCTGTGAGCGCGGGATCGCAGCATCAAGGCCCTACGACCTTTGATCCGACCGCCGACGCTGACTTTCGCTCCGACGAGATCGGGCAGTGCCCGCGAGCCTCTGCGGCCGAATACCCCCGTTCAGAACGGCCGAACGTGATTGGCGAGCTGTCGTTGGCGGCCGCGATCGTGCCGGGATTGGCCTTCGTCATGCCTTCGCTGACCGCGGCGCGCGGCGACAAGGCTGCTCGGGTCTGACCGACGCCGCCCCGATGCGATAGGCTGGCCGGAAGGGGTCAGCCATGTCGGTTCGCACGGTCGTCGAACGGGGACCGAAGGAGAAGAAGTCGGTCGCCTTCGCCGTCGACTGGCCAGGCTGGAGCCGTGGCGCGAAGACCGCCGAGTGGGCGCTGGCGACGCTTGAGTCGTATCGCGAGCGCTATCGGCCGGTTGCAATCCTGGCGAGCCTCGGCGGCGAGTTCGACGCCGCCGGACCCCTTGAGATCGTCGAGGAGCGGGTCGGCTCGGGCTCAACCGACTTCTGGGGCATCTCCTTCTCGCCCAGCTCGCTCGAACATGGCCCGCTGGACCAGGCAAAGCTGGAGCGCAAGATCACGCTGCTGCGGGCCTGCTGGGCGTTCTTCGACGGCGTCGGCGCCCGGGTCTCGCCGGAGATGCGCAAGGGCCCGCGCGGGGGCGGGCGCGACCGCGACCGGATCATCGCCCACACCATCCGCACCGAGAGCGAGGACTTCGCGAGGCAAGTGGGCCTCGTGATCCCCGAGCGCGCGGCGCTCAGCCTGGACAGCCTGCGAGAGTACCGGACGTCCTACATCGAGGCGATCCGCGCGTACCAGCGCGGCGAGGTGCAGCGGCCGATGCGGTCGTGGACGCTGCCGTTCCTGCTCCGGCACTCGGCGTTCCACCCGATGGACCACGCCTGGGAGATGGAGGACAAGGACCTCTCGACCGACCTGCCGGGCGGCTGACCGTCTCGCGTCTTCACCAGGCCGAGCATCTCGCCTGCTCCTGGCCGGCGAGATCGGCGATCGACTACGAGCCACTGAGCAGCCTCCGGAATTCTGCCCCCCTCAGGTTTCTTGCTCAAGCGACGCGGCTGCTTCCTCGTTCTCTGCAGATCGTGGCACATCCAGTGTTCCAGCGGCCCCGACGGATGCGGGAAGAACGTCTTCCCCACGAGATCGGCCGCCTGGCCCGCGGGGAGGGCCTGCAGAACTCCAGACGGCACGACGGTGGCCAGCGGGTTGTAGCCGAGGAGGGCGGCGAAGAGGCTCGACACGGGTGGCAGCTGGGCCAGCGCGCTCGCCGTGCGCTGGGGCGCGGCGTGCGCCACGAGGCCGCGTTGCAGAGCACCCGGCAGGCCGTTGGCGAGCCCCGCGGTCATCAGTGAGAAGAAGATGCCGTTGGACAGCACGGTGCCGGTGTTGAAGCTCATGGAGCGGACCCCGGCTGGCGCGCCGCGCTGCCGTGCCGGGACGCTGTTCATCACGGCAGCCACCGTCGGGGAGTTGAACAGGCCGAACGCCATCCCATGGCACACACGAGGAGCGCAAAGGCCGGGT
Source organism: Candidatus Limnocylindrales bacterium (assembly GCA_052144055.1). Classification (GTDB taxonomy): domain Bacteria; phylum Chloroflexota; class Limnocylindria; order Limnocylindrales; family CSP1-4; genus JAJYNJ01. Next base: position 938 of record JBKQRF010000307.1, on the reverse strand, counting down.
AGGCGAAGAGGACCGGGAGCTGGCTCAAGGTCAGGAAGACGATGGCCGCGATGAGCATGCCGCCGGTGGCGAAGGGCCGGGCCCCGTGGCGGTCCGAAAGGAAGCCCGAGACCGGTCCCGCCACGAGGAAGCCCAGGGTCAAGGGCAGCATGCAGACTCGGCCGTGCAGGTCGCACAGGCGCCCGAACGCGAGCACCAGCACAGCCGTGACAAGCCCATACCCCGTGAGCATCCAGAGCACGTAGCTCGAGCTTCCCGGGTCGAGCGGATTGAGGTGGATGCTCCTGAAGATCGCGGGCAGCGGCGACCGGCACGGGCCCGTCAGGCCGCGTCTGACGGCGACGCGCCGGTGCGTCGGGCGACGAGCAGCAGGACGAGCTCGGCCGCGTCCGCGTAGCTCACCCGCCCGGTGTTGATGGCCAGGTCGTAGTGGTGCGGATCGCGCCATTCGTGGCCGTGCACCTCGCACACGTAGGCACGGCGCTTGGCGTCGTCGGCAACGAGCCGCTGTCGAGCGGCCGCCTCGTCCACGCCCCAGAGCAGGGCGAACCGACGCACGCGGACCTCGACCGGGGCGCACAGGAACACGTGGACCACACCGGGCAGGTCGGCCAGCACGAACCCTGCGCCCCGTCCGACGATGACCGCGTTGCCCGAGCGAGCGGCTTCACGGATCACCTGGGCCGTGAGGGCCACGATCGCGTCGTGGGGGTCGGGCGGGACATCGGTGACGAGGGACGCGTCGGCGCCGATGGGGCCTTGCGCCAGGGCGAGCCCGCGCAGCAGGCGTTCGAGGATGGAGCGCGGCTGCTCGTCGCGCGCCTCCACATCCTCCCGCGGCAGCTCGAGCCGGCGGGCCACCTCGTCGATGAGGTAGCCGTCTACGAGGTCTGCTGCGAGGCGGTTGGCCAGCAGTCGGCCCACTTCGGCACCACCCG
>JBKQRF010000306.1:0-38094 GCA_052144055.1 Candidatus Limnocylindrales bacterium | reverse complement strand
GGACACTCACGAGGCGCAGGTCACCACCCAGCAGGCGGGACAAGGTGTAAGGGAGTCACCCGGGCCCGGCTTCGACGAACCCTCGCACATGGCGAGAGCCGCGCAGCCCGATCCTGACGCATGGTGTAACGGAGGTACCGGACGAGTACACGCGTTTGACACTCATTCCGAGGGCTCCATATAATCGGCCGCACGGCACGCGTCGGGGTGCCATAGGCGCCGGCGTGTGTTCTTGTCATCCACCGAGGGCAGGTGGGCCCGGATCCGGCCCTGCTGCCGCCGCTCCAAACCTGTCCTGCCAAGGAGCCATGGCGCCCGATGAAGCAGACGTATCAGCCCAAGAAACGACATCGCGCCAAGGAGCACGGTTTCCGGGCCAGGATGAAGACGCGCGGGGGGAGGCGCGTCCTAGCCGCGCGACGGGCGCGGGGACGGCAGCGTCTAACTGTCTGAAATCAGGGTCGCGATGTCGATCCCGCTGGAGACGCTCCGCCGGCCGTCGGACTTCGCCCACCTCCAGCAGCAGGGAATCAGCCGGGCGCACCCACTCGTCGTCGTTCGGGTGGCAAGAAACGGGCTGACTTCCACCCGATATGCTTTCTCGACCGGGAGGCGCCTGGGAGGTGCCGTTGTCCGCAACCGCGTCCGTAGGCGACTCCGTGAGATCGTCAGATCGCTCGCGTGCCGCGTGGCACCCGGGTGGGACGTGCTGATCGTCGCCCGGGTTCCCAGCGTCGCCGCGAGCTACGCTGCGCTTCGCGATGTGGTGGCCCGGCTGCTCGACCGTCTCGGCGCATTGTCTGGCGGTGGGGGATGCAAGGGGTGAGGAAAATCGGGATCGCGACGATCCGCCTCTACCGGGCCCTGTTTGCCTGGCTGCCGGCATCGTGTCGGTTCGAACCCTCGTGCTCGCGGTACACGGAGCAGGCCATTGGCAAGTACGGCCTCCTGCGCGGCAGCGTGATGGGGGCGCGGAGGATCGCGCGCTGTCACCCGTGGAACCCAGGCGGGTATGACCCGGTACCGTAGGACCCAGTGAAGGGAGCACTCCGCGAGGTGACACTTCGCCGTCTCGGCCTGCTGCCGCTGGCCTCGGTGGCCGCGCTCCTCCTGCTGTTTGCCGCGAACCCCGTCTCATTGGCGGCCTCGCCGCTACCGGCCGGACAGGCAGTAGCTCCGGTGACGACGCCGGCACCGAGTGGCGCCGTCGCGACTCGGGCGCCATGCCCTAATCCCACGCCCTCGCCGACACCGACGCTCGCGCCGGGTCAGACGCCGGGCCCGACAGTCACTCGCCATCCCAACTTGTGCCCGGCACAGCCGAACGGCGCCGACCCGTTCAGCCTCTTGGCTTGGGCCTTCACGCCGATCTTCCAGATCATCTTTCTCGTCCTCGTCTTCTTCTACAACATCGTCGGCGACATCGGCATCGCGATCATCCTCGTCACGCTCCTGATCCGGCTCCTGCTCGTCCCGGTGTACCGCGCACAGATCGTGTCGCAGCGGCGCATGCAGATGCTGCAGCCGGAGCTGAAGGCGATCTCCCAGAAGTTCAAGGGAGATCGCCAGAAGGTCAGCGAGGAGCAGATGCGCCTCTACAAGGAGCGGGGCGTCAACCCCGCCTCCGGGTGCCTGCCCACCGTCCTGACTATGGTCCTGCTCCTGCCGATGTATTCCGTGTTCTCGTCCGGCCTCACCGCGCCGAACATCAGCTCGATGCTCAGCGTGTTCGGGGTCCAGATCGTGCACGTCACCTGCCAGGCCGCCGCGGGCACTAACGGTCCGTGCATCCAGCCGCATATCTGGTGGCTCGGCGGCCTGCCCGCGGACCAGCCCGAGATTCTCTTCAGGCTCCCGGTGATCGGCTTCGGATTGAGCCTACTGGCGCTGGTCTCGGCACTTCTGCAGCTTCTGCAGACCCGCATGATGATGCCGAGCTCGAGCGACCCCCAGGCCCAAGCGCAGCAGCGTGCGTTCCTGCTGCTCCCGCTCCTGTCGCTCGTGTACGGCTCGTTCCTGCCGGCCGGGCTCTTCATCTACTGGATCGTCACCACGATCTTCTCGATCGTGCAGCAGTATCTGATCGCGGGCTGGGGGTCCCTCTTCCCTCTGTTCGGATGGACACCGTCGTTCGCCGTGGGACACACGCCACGATTCGCCCCGCCGCCCCCGAAGCTGCCGGCTTTGGGCACAGGTAAGCCCACCGCGGCGCCCACGCGCCGCGACCCGAGAGATAGCGCGGCGGGCACGGTGAGGCCAAACAGAGAGCGGGCCCGGACGAGCCGGCGAGGGAGGCGTCGATGAGCAGCGAATACCAGGAGTTCACCGGGAAGACCGTGGAGGAGGCTCTGCGCCAAGCGCGAGAGACCTTCGGGGTCTCCGGGCTTGACGACCTGGATTTCGAGATCCTGACCCCCGGTAGCCGCGGGGTCTTGGGCATGGGGGCGGAGCCGGCGCGGGTGATCGCCGCGCCCCGCGCGGCCTTGGGGGGCGCGGCGCCCCGGAGGGCGGCCGCTGAGGCAGCGCCTCTACCGCCACCGCCTGCGCGGCCACCGCGCGAGGCTCGGCCTCCCGGCCGAGAACGCGGCGAGCGCGGGCTGGACCGGCGCCCGATGCGCGAGCAGGTGTCCGGACGCACAGAGCCGGGCCGCGAGGACGCTCCTGCGACCGCGCCGGCGCCGCCGCCCGTGGCCGGTGGCAGCCTCGAGCGGGCCGCCTCACCTAGGGCGGAGTCCGGCGACCACGGCCCGCGACCGGATCGGGATGAGCGCCGCGAGCGGCGGGGCGACCGCGGGCGGGACCGGCGGGGTGGGCGTGAACAGCGCGGCCCTGTGACCTTGACGGACGGTGAACGGGCGGAGGTGGCCGCCGCGCGATCGCTGAACGTCGAGCGTGAGGAAGTACAGGCGGCGGAGGCTAGCCCGGAGGCGCTCGAGGCCGGTCGCGACATCCTGCAGACGATGCTGGGTTATCTCGGCTACGCCGTTGTCGTTGCCGTCCAGACGGGCGAAACCGCAAAGCTGGACGTCACCGGCCAGGGTGCCGAAAAGGAAGCGCTCGGGGCTCTGATTGGCCGGAAGGGCGAGCGGCTGTCCGCCCTCCAACACCTGGTGAACCTTCTCCTCTCGCGCCGCATGGGCGAGTGGACTCGCGTCCTGGTCGACGTTGAGGACTACCGTGGGCGCCGCGAGCGGCAGCTGCGCGAGATCGCGAACCGCGCCGCAGACCGGGTCGAAGCGACCGGGAAGATGCTGCAGCTCGAGCCGATGCCGGCGCTCGAGCGGCGCTGGATCCACCTCGCACTCCGCGACCGAACTGGCGTCGCGACGCAGTCCATTGGTGAAGAGCCGAACCGCCGCGTGGTGGTCATCCGCCGCGAGGCATAGCAATCGCCCCAGTCCTTCGCGACGGGGAACCGCTCGGCCCCGGGCCGCGTCTGAGCGGCAGGCGGCTTTGCCGTCTCCCCGACGAACCTGCCTGCGGGATTCCAGCGGCATCGCCGTCCGGCTGGAGGCGGTGCCGCTAGGATATGTGGTGCAATGACGGCGAAAACTGTCGATGCGGGTCCGGCGCGCGTCATGGCCTGGCGCCATGGCCTCGCCGCGTTGGGCGTCGCGCTGCTCATCGTGGCCGCACTCGGCGCCGGTTTCGCGATCGGGTACCAGGAGGCCTTCGCGAACCGCGTCGTCCCCGGAGTGACCGTCGACGGTGTGTCGATCGGGGGATTGGCCCGCGCGGCAGCTGAGGGCCGCTTGCGAGCACAGCTGCCCAACCCCGGCCAGGGGACGCTCGTTCTCCAGTCGCCGTCGGGCGACGCGACCCTACCGTTCTCGCGTCTCGGACGGGCCTACGACTACGGCGCCATTCTCGATTTGGCGCTGGCCGTGGCGCATGGCGGCGACCTGTCGTCACGGGTGTCACAGGACGTGCAGGCCCTCGTTGGCGGCGAGCAGGTGGTGCCGCGTCTGACCTACAACCGGGCCGCGCTCGCGTCGGCGGTGGCCGGCGTGGCGGGCTCGCATGACGTGAGCGCGACCGACGCCATGGTCGTGCTCGGCCCCGATGGGAACTTCGTGCCAGTGCCTGCGGCACAGGGAAGGGTGGTGGATCGCCAGGCCGTCGTCGAGGCTGCCGGGATCGGACTTCTGGCTCCTGGCGTCACGCACGTCACCGTCCGGCTTCGAACCGTGGAGGTCTCCCCCGGGGTGACGACCCAGGACGCCGCCGCGGCCCTCCAGGCGGCGAACCAGATGACCGCCGAGCCCCTGACGCTGACCGTCTCGACGAACCCCAAGTTCTCGTTGACGATCCCGCCCGATACGCTCCGGACGTGGGTGTTCTTCGGCGCGCCGCAACCTGCCGCCCCGGAGGTCCCGCCGAGTGCTCCTCCCAGCCCGTCCGGCGCGCCGGACGGGAGCTCGGCCCCCGGAGCCGACACCGTTCCGGTCGTGGGTGCGCCCCCTGCGGCGAGCACCGCAACTCCCACTGGCCCGCCAATCGCCTGGCCTTCCAGTGCGGCACGCGTCGTGGGTGACCTCCCGGCCCTCCCGACCCCCGCAGCGGCGCGCTCCGTCGTGTCGTCCAGCGCGAGCGCTGCCCCGGTCACGGGCCCCGGGCCGGTCACGCCGCAGCCGCCCGCTCCGAGCGGTGCTGCTGTCGCGAGTGCGGGTCCCGCCTCCTCCCCTGCCGTCGGACTGTCTCCTGGTACCGGGACCTACGTGCCGCTCGTTGGCAACGCCACCGCCCGTGTTGCGCTCGCAGCGCTCGCTCCGAAGGTGGCGCGCAATCCGTCGGACGCCAGCTATCTGCTCAGCGCCGGTAAGGTGATCGGCGTTCTCGCCGCCCGTGACGGTGCCCAGCTTGACGTCGACGCCAGCTTGAGCGCCATCTCCGCGGCCCTCTCGAGCCGGACGGAAGGCAGTCCGGCCGGTACCGTCCAGCTGGCGGTGACGACGGTCGCGCCCGCACTCAGTACGGACGAGGCCAAGAAGACGGCACCGCTGATGAAGGTAGTGGGGAGCTGGACCACGCACTTCTTCCCAGGCATCTCCAACTACTGGGGGAAGAACATCAGTATCCCTGCCGCCACGATCGACGGGTACGTGGTGGCCCCAGGGGCCTGGTTCGACTTTTGGAAAGTGGTCGGCGTACCCAGCCCCGCGGAGGGGTACGGCTTGGGCGGTGAGATCATCAACGGCCACACGGAGGAGACCGGCGCCATCGGCGGCGGCATCTGCAGCACGTCGACCACGCTCTTCAACGCAGCCCTGCGGGCCGGGTACCAGATTGGCGATCGCGCCAACCACTATTACTACATCTCCCGCTACCCGGTCGGCCTGGACGCCACCGTGGCGATGGGCCCCGGCTGGGAGCAGGACATGACCTGGCGCAACGACACGGCCTATCCCGTGCTCATCCACGCGATCAATGGGCCCGGGACGGTCACCTTCCAGCTGTTCAGCGTCGATCCGCAGCGCACCGTGACCCTGTCGACCCCGATTGTGAAGAACTACACGTACGCGACCACGCAGTACGTCAAGGTGACCACCCTCCCGCCTGGGCAGGAGAACCAGGTCGAATACGCTTCCAACGGTTTCGACGCGTGGGTGACCCGGACGGTCACGGACGCGACCGGGACCGTGATCCACCAGGAGACCTATTACTCGCACTACGCCACCGTGAACGGCCTAATCGAGGTGGGCGTGGCGCAGGCTCCGTCCCCCTCTCCGTCGCTGAGCGGGGATCCGGCGCCATCTCCCTCGCCGAGCCCGTCGCCTGGACCCTGATCCGAGGCCCGCAGTGGGCAGGTCACGCGATCGCCACGCTGTGCGGGCTGGCCGGGCACCTGACGCGAGGGCGGCGGCGCCGGAGGGATCACATCCTCGCCGGACACCGCCGCAGATGAGCACTGGTGGAGATGGGGGAGGGTCGAACTCCCCGTCCAGAACCTTCAGCCAGGGACCGCTACGAGCGTGTCCGATGCTTTGTCGTCAACCGGCCGAACCGCCATCGGCAGCGTTTCGATCGGTCCAGTCACGTCCCCTTGCGGGCTTGGTCTTCGGCTACGCGACGCTACCCGAAGCTGCATCCCCGCTGCATGACGCTTCCACAGCCCACGGGGACGAGGCTGCTTCCACGCTCACCTTACCGCCTAAGCGGCGAGGGCGAGAGCAGGCTGGCTGTTGCCAGTTACTTCGTTTTGCCGCCGGTTTAACGAGGCCAGACGGCACCTCGGCTCGCGCTCCCTGGGGTTCGGGCCCTGTCGAAACCACGCATCCCCATTGCCGAACATCCGTTCGGAGACCTGATTCTAGCGGACGAGGGGGCGGAATCCAAGTCGCCAGGGCCCGGTGGCTCGTGCCGTGTCGCCGAGGACGCTGTCGGCACGGACAGACTTCGGGGTCTCCCCGCCCGCAACCTCCTACCGGCCGCGACCCGCGTCCGCCATCTCGCGCTCGAGCTCCCTTCTCGCGTCCCGAGCCGCGATTTCCCGGCGGCGGTCGTGCAGCTGTTTGCCTCGCCCGACTCCGAGCTCGACCTTGGCCAGGCCCCTCGCGCTGATGTACAGCCGCAGCGGCACGAGCGTGAGGCCCTTGCGGGTCGTCACCCCCAGCAGCTCGTCGATCTCCCCGCGATGCAGCAGCAGCTTACGGGTCCGCTTTGACTCGTGGTTGAAGCGGTTGCCGCGCTCGAACGGGGCGATGTGGGCTCCCACCAACCACGCCTCGCCGTGCTCCACCCGGGCGTAGGCCTCGTTGAGGTTCACACGACCGGCTCGGACGCTCTTGATCTCAGTCCCGGTCAGCACGAGCCCGGCCTCGACCGTCTCCTCGATCGAGTACTCGTGGCGCGCTTTTCGGTTGAGGGTGACGGTCTGTTCGGGCATGCGGGTCTTTCAGCGCGCTCCGGCGCCGGTCGCGCGGCGAGCTCGGCCGGCCCGTCGCGGCGGCAGCGGGGAGACAGCATACGGGAGGAAGTGCGCCGAACGCACGAACGCCGGCCCAGCGAGGGCCGGCGTTCGGTTGCGTACCAACCTGCGAGCTAGGCCGAGGCCTCCCGCGGGGTGGTGCAGCAATGACTGTCTATCACTGCACATCACCTCCTTTCGTTGCGGGACATACTACCGGCCGGGTGTCCCAAAGGCAAGAGGGCGCTTGCACTCGCTACAGGAGCGAGTCGGCACCGGGCGCGAGTGAGATCGTCACGGCGGACCCGGCTGACGATGAGACGATGGGGGACGGGCTCCCCGCCGCCGACGAGCCAGGCGCGCTCGAGGACGTGCGTGCGCCCGATGCCCCGGGCGCCTCGAGCGCGCCTGCTGCGGCTACCAACAGGGCCCTACCTCCTGGGTCGACAGCACTGGAGTCACTGGCACCGATGTCCGTCAGTAGCTGTACCGCGCGATCCAGGGCCGGGTCTGAGCCAAGCGGGCTACCTGCTGGCGCCCGGAATATCACGTTCGGCGTCAGCCCACGGCCGTTGATCCAGCGCCCCGACGGCGTCAGCCAGCGGGCGATCGTCAGCCGGAACCCCCCCGCTTCCTGGCCGAGCAACTGCCACTCTTGCACGGTTCCCTTGCCGTAGGTCGTGGTGCCCAGCAGGCGCCCTCGACCCGTGTCCTGAAGCGCGGCGGCCAGGATCTCCGACGCGCTAGCGGTGCCCCCGTCCACAAGCACGATCACTGGGAGCTTCGGATTCGTGGCGATCCCACCAGGCTCGGCGTCGTACGGGGCCCGCGCACCGCCGGCGGTCTGCTCCCAGTAGATCGGGCCACTGCCAACGAACTGGCTCGCGATCGTGCGGGCCTGGTCGACGAAGCCCCCCAGGTCGCCGCGCAGGTCGAGGACGATGCCGTGCACTCCGGCCGCCAGTAACGACCGCAGCTGGCCGGTGAAGTCGGCCGCCACCCCGGACCCGAAACTCGAGATCTGGATGTACCCGAGAGTTCCATTGTCGATCGGCCGGCTCGTGACGTCGGACGGATTGATGATGGCGCGGACGATCCGCACGTCGAAGCTGGTGCCGTCCCGGGCGATCGTGAGCGTGACGACAGTGCCTCGGGGGCCCCGGATAAGGTTGACCACGTCGTCTGTGGTCTTGCCGGCGGCGCTCGTTCCGTCGACCGACAGGATCACGTCGGCAGCCCGGAGTCCGGCCTGCTCGGCAGGCGATCCTGGGATGACGCGCACGATGGCGATCCGGCAGCTCGCGCCCGCTGGCGTACAGCCCTGTAGCCCGGCCGCATTTTCCGTTGTGATGACCGCCCCGATGCCCTCGAACTGACCGGACAGTCCAGTGAGGGAGGCGCGGTAGGCCTCCCCGGTCATGTACGTGGAGAACGGGTCGCCGAGGGCCTTGAACATGCCGCTGATCGCGCCTTCGACGATGGCGTGGCGGCTGACTTGGATGCCGGCGTACCGCTGGTCGATCGAGTCGAAGGCGTCCCAGAACGGCTGCAGGTCGGCAGCCAGTGCCTGCGGGGTGCCGTCCGTGAGGGCGGTCTGGCGTCCCAGCGTGTACCCCGCTGCGAACAGCCCACTGCCGGCGACGACCGCCGCGCCAAACGCCGCGAGCCACATGCTCGCGCGCCCATGCGGTCGGCGGCGTCTCGGCGGCTCGATCGGGCCGGGATCCTGTTGGGTCGGTGGTCCTTGGTGTTGCATGAACGGCTGCCTTGGGGCGGCGGTGCGGGACGAGACGGCGATTCTGCGCGCCCCGGGCCGCAGACGCCACAGCTCAGCGGATGAGGTACGCGCGCACGGAGATGAACGCCCCCCCAGCACCGAGGACTAGTCCCGCGCCGCCCACCACGACCACCAGCTGTTGGTCGAGGTTCTGGTCGAACTGGATCGGCACCTGGCCGACCAGCGTCGCCACACCCTGACCGATCGGCTGGGCGGCCAACGCGAGGACCCCCAGCGTGATCGCGGCACCGAAGATCCCCACAAGCATCCCCTCGAAGATGAATGGCCAGCGGATGAAGGCGTCCGATGCCCCCACGAGACGCATGATCTCGATCTCCTCGGCCCGCGCCACAACGGCTAGGCGGATGGTGTTGATGACGATGAACAGGACCGTGAGGCCGACGAGCACGAGGACGGCCACGCCGACAGTCCTCAGGAAGCCGGTGACGCTCAGCAGCGCGTCGACCACGTGCTGCGTCTCGAGGACGTCCGTCACGACGCCCTGGGCCGCCTGCAGGGTCTGTATGACGCTGCCGTACACGTGCGGGTCCTTCAGCTTGACGAGGATGCTCGCCGGGATGGGGTTCGTGCCGGTGGCGCTCGAGTAGTCGGGCTTGCCCTGCTGGCGCAGTTGCTCCTGCCACTGCTGCAGGGCTTGCGCCTTGTTGATGTAGTCGACCTGCGAGACTTCTGGGAGCGCCTGCACTTGGGCGACCAGCGCGTCAATCCGCGACTGCGGCGTGCCGTCCGCGAGGAATGCCTGCACCTCCACCTTCTGCTCCACGAACCGGAGGCCTGCGTCGAGGCCGGACAGGCCGATGACAAGCCCCGCGAGCATCAGGAGCATCAGGGTCATCGTGATCGTCGCGGCGACACTCATGACCACGTTCCGCCAGAAGCCTTCCCAGGCGCGACGAACGGAGAAGAGAAGAAAGCGCGGCATCGATCAGTATTCGCGGTGGTAGCCGCCGACCTCGTCACGGACGACGCGCCCGTCCTCGAGGGCGACCACGCGGCGGCGCAGTGCCGTGACGACCTCGGCATTGTGCGTTGCCATGAGCACGGTGGTGCCGAGTTCGTTGATGCGAAGCAGCAGTTGGATGATCTCCCAGCTAATCAGCGGATCCAGGTTCCCGGTCGGCTCGTCAGCGATCACGACGCGTGGTTCGTGGACCAGCGCGCGAGCGATCGCCGTGCGCTGCAGCTCGCCTCCGGAGAGTTGGCTGGGAAACTGGCCTGCGGCGGCCGTGAGGCCGACCAGAGCGAGAACGCGTTCGACGGCCGTCCGGATTTGCCGCCCGGGCGTCCCCGTGACCTCCAGAGCGAAGGCGACGTTGTCGTGCACCGATTTGTTGGGGAGCAGCTTGTAGTCCTGGAAGACGATCCCGACGCTCCTCCGCAGGCGGGGGACGTCGCGGCGGGACAGGCGACGTACGTCGCGGCCGGCGACGAGCACCGTGCCGCTCGTCGGAAGCTCGTCACGGATCAGCAGCTTGATCAGGGTGCTCTTTCCGGCCCCGGAAGGCCCGACGATGAACACGAAGTCACCATCGGGGACGACGAGGTCCACGTCGGCCAGGGCGCGGCGGCCGTTGGGATAGACCTTGCTGACGTCGTCAAGTGCGATCGCGATGCGGCGAGCGTCGCGGGTCCCGTTGCCCAACGCCGTGGGCAGGTCGGCGGCTGCGCGGTCCGGACGAATCGCGGTCGCGGCCTCGAGCGGCCCGGCGAGTCGGGGCAGAGAGGTGGTCATGTCTGGCTCCGCGAGCGGAGGGTGCTGAGGACTCCGCACGCGGGCACGGCGAGCAAAGCCACGTCGGCCATGAGGGTAGCACAGGCCCTGGCCTCCGCCGTCAGGTGTGCTCCGGACGCTTCTCTCCGCCGGGGAGGGCGAGCGCCGCCAGCACGGCGCGATGCAGGCGCCCGTTAGAGGCGACGACAGTGGCGATGTCCACGGCGCGGCGGCCGCCGAAATCGGTCATCCGCCCGCCGGCCTCCTCGACCAGCACCAGCGGTGCGGCCAGGTCCCAAGGATGGATCCCGACCTCGATCATCGCTTCCGCGGCGCCATCGGCCAGCAGAGCGTATCCCCAGAAGTCGCCGAACCCGCGGTCCCGCCACACACTGCCGAGCAGGCCGGTGAACCCTGGCGCCCACCCGCTGCGCTCCACGTCGAGCGGGGAGTCGTAGAGGATCTGCGCTTCCGCCGTAACAGCGACCCGGGAGACGCCGAGCCGCCTGGTGTCGCCTGGCCGCCGGCTGGCCCAGGCGCCGCCGCCTCGCCAGGCGAACCAGCGCTCCCCCAGCGCCGGGGCGGAGAGCACGCCCACTTGTAGTTCCCCATCGCGCTCCACGCCCAGCAGAGTGGCGAACAGCGGGATGCCGCGAACGAAGTTGTGCGTGCCATCGATGGGGTCCACGTACCATCGCACGGAGGAGCCGTGGCCCTCGGTCCCGTACTCCTCGCCCACCAGGCCGTGGCCCGGGTGGGCGGAGAGGATCCGCTCCCGGATGAGCGTCTCGATCAACCGGTCCGCCTGCGTCACGAGGGTCCGGTCGGACTTGGTGGAGATCTCGAGGTCGTGGCGGAAGTGAAGCCGCGCGATCTCGTCGGCGGCGTCGCAGCAGTCGAGCGCGAGATCCAGCCACTCCCGCAGCTCCGCCTCCCGCCCGCGGCGCCGGCCGGCGCTCCACTCCGGTCCCCAGGCTGAGTCGTCGAACCTGGCCGGGTCGAAGGGCGAGGGCGCCCGGTTTCCGCCGTCCATGGATCCGCTCACCGCCTCCTCGCGTGCCGCCCGGATGGCGTGGTCAGGGTAGCGCGAAGCTGGCCGGCAAATACCGGTCGAGCCCGGTCCACGGCCGCGTCGAGGAGAGGATCCCCGGGAAGCCTTCGAACCGGAGACCCGCGTGCAGCAGCGCCACCATCGCACGGTGGTTTACGCCGGGAACCAGTGCAAAGTACGGGCCGGGCGGGGACGTGCGTGTCACCAGGGACCCCAGCACGGCAGGGTAGAGAGTGTCGTCGAGGAGGGCCACCGGGCCGAGACGGCCCGACGCCTGGACATACCCGTAGCCGAGGACCGCGCCGTCGCCCGCGCGCCGGATCAGCACGCCGCGCCGGCCTTCGTGCGTCCATAAGTGGTGGTCCGCTGGCCGGGCGAAGCCGAGCAGTTCGCGATCGACCGCCGCGAGGGTGTCCGCCAGTAGCACGGTCTCCGGCAGCGCCTCGAACCCGGTCGCCACGACGTCGCGGGGGAGGTCGGGCAGCGCTCCCCCACGTGGGTTGCCGATCGCCGTGAAGACCGGGACCCGCGGCACGATCCCGTAGCTCGCGTAGAGGCCCGTGGAGATGGGCTGGATCGAATCGACGCAAGTCGCCATGAGGGCGCGCGCGCTCACCCCGTCGGGAAGGCCACCCTGCGCCGGGCCGTCGGGCTCGCCTTCCGCGCCGGAGATCCGAACCGCGGTCCGGGGCTCCCCGTCACTGAGCGGGATCCGGGGGAACGTCCGCAGCAGGAGACGCCGGCCGAGGCCTGCGGCCTGCGCTTCGGGCCGGATGAACAACAGGGCGAGGTACCAGGTCGTCTCTCGGAGCCAGGCGCTGGCGAAACCCAGAATGCGCGGAGGATCAGGGTTCCCGGTCGACGACGGTGACTCCGCTAGCCACGCCCGCTCCGCGTCGTGGTCGAGGAGGTGGCCAATCAGGCGGGCGAGGGACGTAGGATCCCTTGGAGGGATCGGCTGGTCCAGGCGCTGGTAGAGCGGGTCGACCGAATCGTAAAAAACGTCGATGCAGGCGGGAATATCGATCGACTCGATCCGCCTGAGGATCGCGGGCTCGACGTCCTCCCTCACGCGTCTGCAGTCCCGCTGCGGGCCGGACTCGAAGTGGCCAGTCGCTCGAGCTCCGCGCGCATGAACCCGTCGAGGTCGCCGTCGAGGACCGCCCCGGTGTTGCTGGTCTCGTATTCGGTCCGCAGGTCCTTGACCATCTGGTACGGATGCAGCACATAGGAACGAATCTGGTGGCCCCAACCCGCCTCCACGTGCTCGCCCCGGAGCGCCGCAAGCTGCGCCTCGCGCTCCTCGAGGGCGCGTTCCAGCAGACGCGCGCGCAGCACCTTCATTGCGGTGTCCTTGTTCTGCAATTGCGACCGTTCATTCTGGCTCTGGGTGACGATGCCCGTGGGCAGGTGCGTGATCCGCACGGCTGAATCCGTCTTGTTAACGTTTTGGCCGCCGTGACCGGTCGCACGGAAGGTGTCGATGCGCAGGTCGTCGAGGTTGATCTCCACCTCGACGTCGCTCTCGACCTCCGGTAGAACCTCGATCAGCGCGAATGTGGTCTGGCGACGCTTCTGGGAATCGAACGGGCTGATGCGGACGAGGCGGTGGACCCCGCGCTCCGCGCGGAGGAAGCCGTATGCGCCCTGGCCGTCGACAGCCACTGTGACACTCTTGATTCCGACCTCCTCGCCTTCGGTCTGGTCGAGGATCTCGGTAGCGAACCGGTGGCGCTCCGCCCAGCGCAGGTACATGCGCAGCAGCATCTGGGCCCAGTCGGTGGCCTCGGTTCCGCCCGCCCCCGCGCTGATCGTCAGCAAGGCGTCGCGATCGTCGTATTCGCCGCTGAACAAAAGCGCGGTGCGGTGCGTCCCGTAGGCGGCGTCGAGATTCGCGTATTCGGCATCGACCGCGCTGGCCAATTCGGGGTCGGCATCCGTCGAAGCGAGCTCCGCGAGTTCCAGCACGTCGGACGCGTGCCGCTCCAAGTCGCGCCAGACCGCCAGGTCTTCTCGCAGTCGCTCCGCCTCACGAAGGATCTGCTGCGCCGCTCGCTGATCGTCCCAGAAGTCCGGCTTGGCGCTCTCCCCGTCGAGCAACCCTAGATGACGTTCCTTGTCGGCGAGGTCAAAGCCTCCCCGAGGTTGCCCGGACACGCTCCACGAGGTCGCGGACGGCGGCGAGGTCCATCAGCGACGCGCTCGCAGGTCCTGCAGCAGGATCGGGCGTAGCTCGATCATGCGCAGCGCGCTCTTGCTCCGGGCTACCACGGGGTTCACGCAGGGACAATAGCCGTTGTGGGGGCAGACGCCGCAGTTGCCGTCACAGTCAAGGCTCGCGGCGTAGCTGCATTTCCGACAGTCGCGCTCACACGCGATCAGATCGAGGAAATCCTCTTCGACGATCTCCGCCCGCACGACACCCTCGCTGCTGCGAATCCACCGCTGCCAGACACCCCTCGGGGGGACGTCCCGGGTGGCAAACGGAACGCCAGAGCGCGGACTCCGGCGTTTCGGGCGAGTATACGAACGGCGGACCGTGTACTCAAGAGGGTATGGATGGATTGCGGCGGAATTTCTGCAGGTTTCGTGCGCCTCGCTGTCCCGCCACCAGGTACACGGCCAGCGCCCCGAGCTCGTGGACCGTTGACGCGGCCCGTGCCGATGGGCGGAGGTCGCTCGGGCTGGTTGCTGTCGGCGAGCCGTGCGCCTGGAGGCCTAAGTCCGCGGCGACGCGCAGCACCCGTAGCATGTGCGTCCGGTCGCTCACGAACAGTGCCGAGCGCAGGCCGTTCGCCCGCATGATCACCGCCACGTTGCGCAGCGAACTGGCGGTGTCTCGCCCCGACCGTTCCGCGAGGATCGCGGTCGCGGGTACGCCTCGGTCCTCCGCGTAGCGACGAGCCACGTCCGCCTCGGCCCAGGTGTCGCCCGTGGCCTGGCCGCCGGTGAGGAACAGGTAGGGGGCGACGCCGTTCAGCCAGAGGTCGATGGCGTGGTCGAGACGCGCGGCAAAGACGGGTGACGGCGTGCCCCCGGAGTGCGCGGCGCCGAGCACGACGATGGCGTCCGCAGGCCGTCCTTGCTCGTCGGTCTGACCCTGCTGCCAGATCCGGAACATGGCGTACCCTGCGACGATGACCACGGCCGTCGCCCCGGCCCGCGCGAAACGCAGGACACTCGCCCTCAGCGACCGTGGCACTTCTTGTACTTAAGTCCGCTCCCACAGTAGCAGGGGTCGTTGCGGCCGAGTTTGGGGATGCCGGCCGGCCTCGCTTGGCCCCGCGCTCCATCGATGGTGCCCTGCATCAGCTCGCGGGTCGTGTCGCGTCCGAGGCCGCGCAGCGCGGGGGATATCTGTCCGGTTGGGCTCCCGCCCGGCCCTGCCAGCGGCCGCCCGTCGCCTGCTCTCACGGCGCTCGTTCCGGCCTCCCGGATCCCGGCCGCGACCCCGGTGCCCGACACTCCCCCGGCCGCGCCGGTCAGCGCACCCACGCCTTGCGGCGTCCAGGTCCCCACGCCGCCCCGGGTCCCTACCGCGGCTGCGTTTCCCGGCGCGCGCTGCCCGGGACCCGGGAGCGGTTGCGCCATGGCCGCCGGCTCCTGGCGCACCACGTTGACGCGGAAGATCGTGCTAGCGACCTGATGACGGATCAAGTCGCGCAGCTCCGCGTACAGCGAGTAGGCCTCCTTCTTGAAGGCGTTGAGCGGGTCCTCGCCGCTGTACCCGCGAAGGCCGATGCCGCGCCGCATGTCGTCGAGCTCGGTCAGGTGCTCGACCCACAGCGCGTCGATGGCGCGCAGGAGGACGATCCGCTCGACCAGCGCCCACGTGTCAGCGCCGTGCTCCTCCTCGAGGGCCGTCAGGCGCGCGTCGGCCAGGTCACGCAGGTGCTGCTCGATGGCCGAGCGGTCGGCGATGTCCCACAGATCGTCGGCCGACGTCCCGTCGCCCGTGAGGCCGAGCAGGTTCGCGGCCGCGGCAAGCCCGTCCACGTCCCATGCGCCCGCGTCGTCACCGGCCAGGTGCCGGTCCACGAGCGACCCGATATCCTGGTCGAGGAATGTCCGGACGGTCTCGGTCAGGTCCTCGTTGTGCAGGACCTTGTCTCGCTCCGCGTAAATCGTCTCGCGCTGCTTGTTGATGACGTCGTCGTACTCGACCACGCGCTTGCGGATGTCGAAGTTGTAGCCCTCGACGCGGGATTGCGCGCTCTCGATCGTGCGCGACACGATCCTCGATTCGATCGCGACGTCTTCCTCGAGCCCCATCCGCTCCATCAGCCCGGCCACCCGGTCCGAGGCGAAACGCTTCATGAGGTCGTCCTCGAGCGACAGATAGAAGCGCGACGATCCCGGGTCACCCTGCCGGCCGGCGCGGCCGCGCAGCTGGTTATCGATCCGGCGCGCATCGTGCCGCTCGGTGCCAATGATGTGCAGGCCCCCTGCCGCGACGACCGCCTCGTGGTCCTCGGCGCACTGTGCCCTCGCTTCGTCGAGGGCGGCCTGGTAGACCTCGGGGGGTGCGTCGGCCGGGTTGATGCCGCGCTTGTGGAGCGCCTCCGACGCGAGCCCCGCCGGGTTACCACCCAGCTGGATGTCCGTGCCGCGCCCGGCCATGTTGGTGGAGATCGTCACCGCCCCGCTGCGTCCCGCCTGTGCCACGATGCTGGCCTCGCGCTCGTGGTACTTGGCGTTGAGCACCTCGTGGTGGATGCCGCGCCGGCGCAGCATTTCGGAGAGGTGCTCGCTTTTCTCCACGGTGACGGTGCCCACCAGGACGGGCCGCCCCTGCTCGCGCAGCTCCAAGATCTCGTCGATAAGCGCTTGGAATTTGCCCTGCTCAGTCCGATAGACCAAGTCCGGCAGGTCGTCGCGGATCATCGGCATGTTGGTCGGGATCGCCGTGACCTCGAGTTTGTAAATCTTGTGGAACTCCTCCCCCTCCGTCATCGCGGTGCCCGTCATCCCCGCAAGCTTGTGGTAGAGGCGGAAGTAGTTCTGGAACGTGATCGTGGCGAGCGTCACCGACTCTCGCTGGACGCGCAGCCCCTCCTTCGCCTCGATCGCCTGGTGCAGTCCTTCCGACCATCGTCGGCCGGGCATCTGGCGCCCGGTGAACTCGTCGACGATGACGATCTCGCCGTCCTTGACGATGTAGTCCCGGTCGCGCTTGTACAGGGCGTGGGCCCGCAGGGCCTGCTCGAAGTGCCGGGCTAGCCGAGGGTCGGCATCGAACAGGTTGTCGATCCCGAGGAGCTTCTCGATCTTGTCGATCCCCTCCTCGGTGGGGGACACCGCCTTCTCCTTCAGGTCGACGAAGTAGTCGCCGCCCTCCTCCTCGCCCTCCGGCCGGGCCTTCAAACGGGGCGCCAGCCGTGCGAAGCGGTAGTACAGGTCGGCCGACTCTTCCGCCTGCCCGCTGATGATCAGCGGTGTGCGCGCCTCGTCGATGAGGATGTTGTCCACCTCGTCGACGATCGCGAAGTAGCGCTCGCGCTGCACCCGCTGGTCCAGCTCGACAACCATGTTGTCACGGAGGTAGTCGAACCCAAACTCGTTGTTGGTGCCGTACGTGACGTCGGCCGCGTAGGCCTCCCGCCGCTCCACCGGTCGCAGGTGCATGAGCGACTCCTCGGTCGCCCGATACTCCGGGTCGTAGAGGAACGCTGCCTCGTGCTGGATGACCCCGACCGACAGACCCAGGCCGTGGTAGATAGGCCCCATCCACTGCGGGTCGCGCTTTGCGAGGTAGTCGTTAACGGTCACCACGTGCACGCCACGACCCGACATCGCGTTGAGAGCGGCGGCCAAGGGCGCGGCAAGGGTCTTGCCCTCGCCTGTCTTCATCTCGGCGATCTTGCCCTGGTGGAGCACCACGGCTCCAAGCAGCTGCACGTCGAAGTGCCGCATCCCGAGCGTGCGCCGGCTGATCTCCCGCCCGGCGGCGAAGACCTCCGGGAGGACCCCGTTGAGGACCTCGCGGAGGCGCTCCAGGTCGGCCGTCTCGCGCTCCTTGCGGAACTCGGCGCGCCGCTCGGACTCAGGGTGCTCGAGCTCGTCCTCGGACGGCTCGGTGGGCGCTGCGTCCTCCGCCACCTCGGTCCGCAGGTCGAGCATCCTTTGCCGAATCTCTTCGTCTGAGAGCGTCTGGTACTCGTCCTCGAGCGCGTTTGCCTGGTCGACGAAGGGTTGAATCCGCTTCAGCTCGCGGTCGTTCGAGTCGACGAAGCGGGTCAGGAAATTCAGCATGGAACGTTAAGTATAGGTGCGGCCTGCCGCCGACAGCCGGTGCGGGGCAAGAGCGCCGCCCGCGTCAGTGCCAGAAGCCAGCGGCGTAGCCCGCGACAAGGATCACAAAGGTCAGCACGGCGAGGCCGCCGAGCAGCACGACGGCGCCCACCGCCGTGACGGGCTGCGCCTCGGGGTTTCGCAGGGGCGGAAGCCGCCAGCGCCTGGAGCGGAGCCGCGTCCGGTAGTCTTGATTGACGGCCGTCGATGGCTCCATGCCGCCGGGACCAGGTCGGTAGAGCTTCAGGGACACCGTTCACCTCGCCTCGCGCCGACCTGGGCCGCCGGGGCCTCCGACTCGGAGAGCGATTGCGCCGCTGCGTCGTCCCAGAGCAGCATCTCCTCCACTAGGTTGAGCTCGCTGGAAAAGAGGGCGCCTACGGATTCGCCTAGGTGGATGCGGCGGATCGCTTCCCCGATCAGCGGCGCCACTGACAGCGTCTGGATCTGCGGGATGCGCTTGTGTGGCGACAGCGGGACGGTATCCGTGACCACCACCTCGCAGATACCCGATGACGCAATGAGGTCGACAGCCTGCCCAGACAGGATGCCGTGGGTGGCGCACGCGTAGATCTCCTCGACGTGCTCCCGTTGCAGCGCCCGCGTCACTTCCATGAGCGTGCCGGCGGTGTCGATCTCGTCGTCGACGATGATGGCGCGCCGCCCGCGCACTTCGCCGATCACGTTGAGGACCTCGGCGCGGTCGAGGTTCCCCACGCGGCGCTTCTCGATGACGGCAAGCGGGGCGTCGAGCAGCTCCGCGAAGGCACGGGCACGCTTGGCGAACCCGAGGTCGGTCACCACCACGATGTTCGTCAGCTGCTTCTTGCGGAAGTAGTTGGAGAGCATGTGGACCGCGGTCAGCTCGTCCACGGGGATGTTGAAGAAGCCCTGGATCTGCCCCTGGTGAAGGTCAACGGTGAGCAATCGGTCCGCGCCGGCCACCGTGATCATGTCGGCGACAAGCCGGGCCGTGATCGGAACGCGTGGCTGGTCCTTCTTGTCCGAGCGACCGTACGCGTAGTACGGCACCACGGCGGTAATTCGCCCAGCGCTCGCCCGCTTGAACGCGTCAATCATCACGAGCAGTTCCATGATGGACTTGTTCACGGGCGAGCAGGTGGGCTGGATCAGGAAGACGTCGCGATCGCGGACGTTGTCGAGAATCTTGACGAAGATGTTCTCGTTGGCGAACTCGAAGACCTCGGCGCGCCCAACGTCCATCTTGAGATAGCGACAGATGCTCCGGGCCAGCTCCGGGTTCGCGTTCCCTGTATAGACGTCGAAGCGCTCGGCGTAGACGCTGGTGTCCCGCGATCCGAAGGCGCTCACGGCGCCGTTGTTCCGCCGTCCGCCTGTATGCCGCGACCGAGACTCGAGGCGTTCACCGACTCATCGCTCACTGTCTCATTCCGGGTGCCCCATCGGGATTGACCCCGTCTGACGGGGCTTCGCCATTGTCGCCCATGGCCCTATGTTCCGCCAGCCCGGCCCGGAAGACGGCGATCCCGGCCACTTGGTCGCCGGGGTTCAGCCGCATGACGATCACGCCCCGAGCGGCGGCAGAGTAGCGGTTGATGGAGCCGACCTCGGTGCGGACCACCTGCCCGCTGCGGCTGATCAGCAGGAGCTCCTCGTCGCTCTCCTCGACCTGTTC
This sequence comes from Candidatus Limnocylindrales bacterium, assembly GCA_052144055.1. Classification (GTDB taxonomy): domain Bacteria; phylum Chloroflexota; class Limnocylindria; order Limnocylindrales; family CSP1-4; genus JAJYNJ01. Next base: position 18,679 of record JBKQRF010000306.1, on the reverse strand, counting down.
GACTGCGGCGATGCCACCGGTCTTGCGGCCCTCGAGTGCCATGAGCTGCACGCCCTGGCCGCCGCGATGCTTGCGCCGGAACTCCGAGAGCCGTACACGTTTGCCGTAGCCTGTCTCACTTAGGACCAGTAGGTCGGTCCCGGGCTGCACCACGCTCATGCCCACCACGTGATCGCCCACGCGGGCGAGACGGATCCCGATGACGCCGGCCGCGACGCGCCCCATCGGCCGGACTTCGGTCTCGGAGAAGCGGGCCAGCTTGCCCTGTGCGGTTGCGAGAATGATGTCGTCGCGGCCCGTGGCGACGTCGACCCAGGCCAGCTCGTCGTCGTCCGCGAGCGTGATCGCGATGATCCCGCTCGAGCGCACCTTCTCGAACTGTTCGAGGGGTGTCTTCTTGACCACGCCTCGCCGGGTGGCGAGGATCAAGTAGCCACCCTTGTCGAAGTCCGGGAGTGTGATCGTGGCGGTGGGGACCTCGCCCGGCTCGACCTGCACGCCCTCGAGGTTGATGATGGGCATGCCCTTGGCCGTCCGACTCGCGTCGGGGATCTGATGCACCTTGGAGCTGAACACTCGGCCGCGGTTCGTGAAAAAGAGCGCCCAGTCGTGGGTGTTCGCCACGAGGAGCGAGTCGAGGGCGTCTTCCTCGACCGTCCTGGCCCCAATGATGCCCTTGCCGCCCCGCGCTTGTCGTCGGTACGTGGCCAGCGGCTGGCGTTTGATGTAGCCGCGTCCGCTGATCGTGATCACCACGTCCTCGTCGGCGATGAGGTCCTCGTCGGTCATCTCGCGCGAGGCGTCGTCGGCGATCCTCGTGCGGCGCTGTCCCGCGTACTTTGTGCGGAGCATGCGCAGTTCGTCCTTGATGAGCTCGTCGACCCGCCGCGGGTTAGCCAGAATGTCCTCGAGCTCGCCGATCAACTCGATGACCTGCCGGTACTCGTCCTCGATCTTCTGTCGTTCGAGGGCGGCGAGACGCGCCAGCCGCATGTCGAGGATCGCCTGCGCCTGGATGTCGGATAGGTCGAAGGCGGACATCAGGTTCTGCTTAGCTGTCTCGACGTCCTTCGACTCCCGAATGGTTCGGATCACCGCGTCTAGGTTGTCGAGCGCCCGCTTGAGCCCCTCGAGGATGTGGGCGCGCTCGCGCGCCCGGGCCAGGTCGTACTCGGTGCGCCGGCGCACCACATCGCGGCGGTAGTCGATGTAGTGCTGCAGGACGGCCTTGAGCGGCAGCGTCTGGGGCTGGCCGTCGACCAACGCGACCATGTTCATGTTGAACGCGAGTTGCAGCGGTGTGTGCTTGAACAGGTTGTTCAGCACTTTGTGCGGGTTCGCGTCCCGCTTGCACTCGATCACGATGCGCATCCCGTCCCGATCGGACTCGTCGCGCAAGTCTGCGATGCCGTCGAGCTTCTTGGCGCCCACCAGGTCGGCGATCTTCTCGACCAGCTGCGCCTTGTTGACCTGGTAGGGCAGCTCCGTGACCACGATCGCGACGCGGTTTCCGCGCGTTTCCTCGAAAGCGCAGACGGCGCGCATGACCACCCGACCGCGGCCGTTGGCGTACATCTGGCGGATCGCGTCTACCCGCTCCTGCTGTCCGGTCAGCGCGTTGCGCTGCTGCTCGAAGCGGAAGATCGTGGCGCCAGTAGGGAAGTCCGGCCCCTTGACGTGCTCGCACAAGTCGTCCGCGGTGAGCTCGGGGCTCTCGATCAGTGCGATGGTCGCTGACACGATCTCGCTCAGCTGATGCGGGGGGATATTGGTGGCCATGCCGACGGCGATGCCGGAGGAGCCATTGATCAGGAGGTTCGGCAGCTTGGCCGGCAGGACCGTCGGCTGGCGCTTAGTGCCGTCGTAGTTGTCTTCGAAGTCGACCGTGTCCTTGTCGATGTCGGCGAGGAGCTCGGCGGAGATCGCGGTCATGCGGGCCTCTGTGTAGCGCATGGCAGCCGCAGGGTCGCCGTCTACCGACCCGAAGTTGCCCTGCCCGTCGACGAGGGGGTAGCGCATGGAGAACGCCTGCGCAAGCCGAACCAGCGCGTCGTAGATCGAGGCGTCGCCATGCGGGTGGTACTTGCCCATCACGTCGCCGACGATCGCCGCGCACTTGCGGTACCCGGCGCCCGAGGTCAAGCCCATCTCGTGCATCGTGTACAGGATGCGGCGCTGGACCGGCTTGAGGCCGTCGCGCACATCCGGCAGTGCCCTGCTCACGATGACGCTCATGGCATAGTCCAGGTACGACTGCCGCATCTCGTCCTCGATCCGGATCGGGAGGACTCGGCCTCGTTCCTCTGTCACTCGGCAAGGCTCCTCTCGGGCTCATCGGTCAGCAGGTCCGTGCGTGCCCCGCTCGTGGGGGCGGTCTGCGGGACCAGAGGCGTGACCGCGGTGGTGCGCCGGGCGGCGATCAGTTCCACGAAGGCGATGGCGGCCCGCGAGGCACTGCTGGTGCTGGGTGTACGTGGGGCGCGGCGCACCCCGGCGAGCAGGGTACGCAAGCGCCTGGCCTGACCGGGATCGGCCGCGCGGAGGGCATCGCGCACCACGCGAGCGCGGTGCCCGTCTCCGTCGGCCGCGGCGCGCGCAGCCTGCGCGTCGAGAAAGCCATCGACGCCTGTCGGGTCGACCCGTATCCAGGAGCGCAGGGCCCAGGCGAGCGCCTTCTGCACGTTGTCGTCGGCGTCCCCGATGAGCTGCTCAAGGAGTGAGAGCGCCGGCCCGTCAGCCAGGCGCGGCCGGTCTTCCGGCACAACCTCGAACGGTAGCGTCGCGATGGTTGATCCGACGAGGCGTCGCTCCCATGGTGACGCAACGTAGACGAGCTGCTCGAGCTCGGCCCAGCGAAACGGCTCCAGCAGGATTCCGAGAGCGGCGACGCCCGCGAGCGTGTCGACCGAGATCCAGTTGCTGGCGTCCCGCGCCATCCGGCGCAGCAGCTGCCAGCTGCGCTCAGGGTCGTCGTCGAGCGAGGCGCGGAGGAGGGTGCATGCGATGGCCCGAACCTCCAGGTACGGTTCTCGTTCGGCGCGCTCGGCCACCCACAGCGCGATGCCGGGTCGACTGCGGCAGATGCGCCGCACGTTGGTGTGGATGGGCCGGGTGAGCGGCGTGCGCACGCCGAGCGCCATTAGGTGTCCGGGAGTCATCCGCCGGAGCTCGTCGAGATAGGCTGGATCCGCAAGGTCGCGCAGCCCTTTCTCAAGCGCTGCCACAAACGCGTCCGGGCGGTCCAGCAGCGGCACGAGGCGATCCGCGACGAACCGCGCCTCGGCCAGGTGAGCGGCGACGAAGGCATCTGCCCGCGAGGGGATGGTGCTCACGTGGCCGCCTCTCGGCCCATCCCTTGGTCCGTCGTCAGGGTCGCCAGGCGGTTTGCTGCCGGCTCCTTCGCCCGTGCGGGATCCGGGTCCATCATCGGTTCGCGTTCGAGGGCTGGCTTCTGGTCCCCCGGCTGCGGCCACGGCCAGGACGCGCTCTCCTGTCCAGCGCTGGCGCTGGGTGCGATGCGGAACGCGTAGCGTCGCTTGAGCTCCGCCTTCCGCTCTGCCGGGGCGTCCACGTAGACGGCCTCGGAGGTAGCGAGCACGGTGCCTGTCGCAGCGTCGAGCAGCCGGCCTTCCGTGTGAATCACCCTGCGACGACGCTTCACAACGCGACCCTCCGCCCGCAGGCGCAGCCCAACGGGCACGGGCCGGCGAAAGTCCACGGACATGCGGGCGGTTAGCCCCCAGCAATCTTCGTCGACGAGCGCCCAGGCCATGACCTCATCGAGAACCGCGCACACGATCCCGCCGTGGGCGATCCCCTCCCAGCCCATGAACCGCTCATCGAGCGTGGGTTCCGCCCAGCAGACGCCGGCGTCCGCGTGCAGCTGGAGGCGCAATCCCGAGACGTTCAGCTCGCCGCAGGCGAAGCAGCCGTGCGGGCGCATCTGCAGCCGGCGATCCCCCACGGGAATCTCCGTCACGACCAGGGGATCGACGTCACCCAGAGATCCGCCCATCGCTCAGACGTCCAGGTTCCGCACCCGCCGAGCCTCGGAGCGGATGAAGTCACGGCGTGGCCCGACCCGCTCGCCCATGAGGGTCGTGAAGACCTCGTCGGCCACGGCGGCGTCGTCCGTGCTGACCTGCAGCAGGGTGCGGGTCGCGGGGTTCATGGTCGTCTCCCAGAGCTGCTCCGCGTTCATCTCACCGAGCCCCTTGAAGCGCTGGATGGTCACGTTCTTGGTCTTCATCTCCCGGATGATGCTGTCCCGCTCCTTCTCGTCCGATGCGTAGCGCGTGATCTTGCCGGTACTGACGCGGTATAGGGGCGGCTGCGCGATGTACAGGTAGCCCTGCTCGATGACCGAAGGTAGGTGTCGGTAGAAGAAAGTCAGAAGCAGCGTGCGGATGTGCGCGCCGTCGACGTCGGCGTCCGACAGCAACACGATCCGGTGGTAGCGGAGCTTGGTGATGTCGAGCGAGTCGCCGATGCCCGCGCCCAGCGCGACGATCAGTGGGCGCACGTTCTCGGACCCAAGCATGCGGTCTAGGCGTGCCTTCTCGACGTTCAGTAGTTTGCCCCGGAGGGGGAGGATCGCTTGGAACCGCCGGTCGCGGCCCTGCTTGGCGGACCCACCGGCCGAGTCGCCCTCGACGATGAACAGCTCGCTGCGCGACGGATCGCGCTCCTGGCAGTCCGCGAGCTTGCCCGGAAGCGCGGCGCCCTCCAACGCACCTTTGCGGATTACAAGGTCGCGCGCCTTGCGGGCGGCCTCGCGAGCGCGGGAGGCAGTAAGGCACTTGTCGATGATGCGGCGCGCATCGGCGGGGTTCTCGTCGAGATATTGAGCGAGCCCTTCTGTGACTGCCGTCTGGACCTGGCCTTTGACTTCGGCGTTGCCGAGCTTAGCCTTGGTCTGTCCCTCAAACTGTGGCTCCAGCAGCTTCACGCTGATGACCGCCGTCAGGCCCTCGCGTACGTCGTCCCCCGACAGGTTCGCGTCCGAGTCGCGCAGAACCCCGGCGCGGCGCGCCCAGTCGTTAAGGGACGTGGTCAGGGCAGCCCGGAAACCCGTAAGGTGCGTCCCGCCGTCGACCGTGTTGATGTTGTTGGCGAACGCGAGCACGGTCTCGGTGTAGGTGTCGTTGTACTGCAGCGCTACCTCGATCGAGGTCTGGCCGTCGCGACGCTCGACGTAGATGGGCCGGGTGTGCAGGGCCTCCTTGTTCTTGTTGAGGTGTCGAACGAAGCTAATGAGGCCACCCTCGAAGTAGAACGATCGCTCGCGATCTGGTTCCGCTCGCTCGTCGATCAGGCGGATCCACAATCCCTTGTTGAGGTACGCCGACTCGCGTAGGCGCTGAGCGATGGCGTCGAACGACCAGTCGATGGTTTCGAAGACATCGGCGTCCGGCATGAAGCGGGTCGTGGTCCCATGCCGCCCATTTGACGCGCCGATCTCGTGCACGGCCGAGACGGCCTTGCCGCGCTCGTACGACTGGGCCCAGACTCTGCCGTCGCGGGCCGACTCGACGTTCAGCCGTGCCGACAAAGCGTTGACCACGCTCACGCCGACGCCATGGAGCCCGCCGGAGACCTTGTAGCCTCCGCCGCCGAACTTGCCACCCGCGTGCAGGATGGTGTGCACGACCTCGAGTGCATCCTTACCGGTGCGGTGGCGCCCCACCGGCACGCCGCGCCCGTCGTCCCTGACCTCGATACTCCCGTCCGCGTGGATCGTGACGTCGATGCGCGTGGCGAAGCCGGCCATCGCCTCGTCAATGGAGTTGTCGACGACCTCCCAGATGAGGTGATGCAGGCCGCGCCCGTCGGTCGAGCCGATGTACATGCCGGGTCGGCGACGCACGGCCTCCAGTCCCTCTAGGACCTGGATGCTGCTCGCGTCGTAGGCAGGCAACTGTTGCTGCTGCGCCTTCGCTCGGCCCCGCTGGGGGGGGACAACGGACGCGCCCGCCGGAGGAGCCCGACGAGGATCGGAACCCGTCACGCGGGGCCCCCGACGAGCCTTTCGTAGAGGCGATTCAGGTCCGCCTCGTCGTAGTACTCGATTACGATGCGACCCCCTCGATGAGACCGTGCAAGGCTGACCTTCGTCCCCAGTACGGCGCGCAGCTCGGATTCGATCCGCTCGGTCTCCGGATCGTGACGGTCCCTCGTGACAAGGTTGGGTGTTGGCTCGGTCCCGAGTTCGGCCGCTGGGTTCGCCTGCGCTGGCGGCCGCTTGAGACGGCGCGCGAGTTCCTCGGTCTGGCGGACGGAAAGTCCGCGATGGGCGACGGCGCCAAGCAGCGCCTCTTGCTCCGCCGAGCCTTCGATCGAGGCGATGGCGCGCGCGTGGCCCTCGGAAATGGACCCGTCGCGGATGGCGGCCTGGACCGCGGGGGTGAGCTCGAGCAGGCGAAGTGTGTTGGCGATAGTCGACCTGGCTCGGCCCACGCGACGGGCCACGTCGTCCTGGCTCAGTCCAAAGGTGTCGGTAAGCTGGCGGTACGCCTCGGCCTCCTCGAGCGGGTTCAGGTCCGCTCGTTGGATGTTCTCGACGAGTGCCACTTCGAGCTGGTCGCGGGCCGCGAGCTGGCGGACGATGGCTGGGATTCGGGTCAAGCCGGCCATGCGAGCGGCGCGCAACCGCCGTTCGCCTGCGATGAGCTCGTAGCCCTCCAGTGTCTCGTTAACCAAGACAGGCTGAAGAACGCCGTGCTCGACGATGCTGGCCGCGAGACCCTGGAGTGCCTCGTCGTCGATCAGCTTGCGCGGCTGGTAGGGGTTGGCACGGATCTGGTCGAGCGGGAGATCCGACGGGGCGGCCAGGGCCGCAGTTCCCGACGGGATTAGCGACGCGAGGCCGCGACCGAGGCCGCCCGACCTTGCGGTCACGGGGCCACCGCACTGATTGAGGGTGCCTCGAGTGGTGCGACGGCAGCCGCGACCGTGAGGTCGGATCCTACGCGGGCACCTCGTCGCAGGAACTCCTTTGCGAGCGCCGCGTACGCCTCTGCGCCCTTCGAGTCGGGTCGGTAGAGGGCGATGGGCAACCCGTAGCTGGGCGCCTCAGACAGACGCACGCTCCGCGGGATGATGGTGTCGTAGACAGATCCGTCCAGATGACGGCGCGCCTCGTCACGAACGCCGGCGGAGAGCAGCGTGCGGGAGTCGAACATCGTTAGCACGACCCCGCGGATTGCCAGACTGGGGTTCAGGTGATCCCGGACGAGGTTGATGGTTGCCACGAGCTGGCTCAATCCCTCCAGCGCGTAGTACTCGCACTGAAGCGGGACGAGGACCGACCCTGCCGCCGTGAGCGCGTTCACCGTCAGGAGTCCGAGGCTTGGCGGACAGTCGATGAGGATGTGGTCGTAGTGCTCGGTCAGCGGGGCGAGTACGCGGGAGAGGCGACGTTCTCGCTGTGGCAGTGGCGCAAGCTCCACCTCGGCGCCGGCAAGGGAGAGCGAGGCGGGAATGACCTCTAGTCGGGCGATGGAGGTGCGGACGATCAGCTGCTCTGGCGGCGCCGCGTCACATAGCGCGTCATAGATGGAGGTCGCCACCGCCGATTTCTCGATCCCCAGGCCGCTCGTCGCGTTGCCCTGTGGATCCAGGTCGACGACGAGGACCGAGCACCCGGCGAGGGCGAGGTACGCGCCGAGGTTGACGACAGTGGTCGTCTTCCCGACCCCGCCCTTCTGGTTGGCGCACGCGATCGTGTCGCCGCTCCCTGTCCCCCGCCCGTACGCACCCACTGAATCCAGTCTAGCCGATTGCGCCTGACGTCGCCCTTACGCGTTGTTCCACGTGAAACAAGTGGTGATCCGCTCGTGCGGGCGTTGTGCCCCACGGACACGCTCGCTAACTGGCGCGCTGCCGACCGGTCCGGCCGCACTCCTGTACCGCTGCAGGTATCGCAGCCGACCGGTGCCCTGGCTGAGTCTCGCGCCGATCCATGTCGCCCCGCCGGGACAGCGTCGATTCCGACCGGGATCGTGGTGCCGGCGAGGGGGGTCAGACCTGTGATGGTGAGGGAGGGGGACCGCCTGTATACTCTGCCGGGCGATGACCCTGGCGAGTGCTGTGATCCCCCAGCTCTCCCGTGCGCCGTCAGGCGCGACACCCACGAGGAACGGCACGATGCAAGTCGCCCTCGCCGTGGTCGGATCGATCGTGGCCGCGCTGCTCGACACCAGCGTTGCCCCCTTCGCAACCATTGGCGGCGCCCGGCCCGACATCCTGCTCGTCAGCAGTCTTGCGGTCGCGGTCACCATTGGAAGCGAGGCGGGCTTCGTGTGGGCCTTTGCCGGAGGGCTGACGCTGGACATGCTCTCTGCGCCGGGTCGTCCGATCGGCTCGACCGTGGTTGCCCTGCTCGTGGCGACCGGTATGGCTGCGATGATCGCGCGCGTCGCCGGCCGGAATCACGTGGTCACCGCGGTAGCTGTGACCTTTCCGTTGACGTTCCTGTATCAGCTGGTGTTCGGGCTGCTCGTTGCAGCCGCGCTCGGGGGGATCCCGCTAAGCAACCCGCTCGGCGGCGCGCTGCCCGTTGCGATCGAGAACACCGTGCTCGCTGTCCCGCTCGCGCTGGCGGGCAGGTGGTCGTGGAGGCGCTGGAGCACCCACGACCGGATCGAGTGGTGAGGCCATGACGTCGCTCGTCGACGATCGCCCGCGCAGCCAGCGGCTATTACCGCGTTTCTTGCTGTTCGGGCTCGCTGTCCTCATCGTCGTTGCGACTCTGACCGTGCGGCTCTTCTACCTCCAGGTCGGGAGCGGCGGCTACTACCAGGGGCAGGCCGCGGCGAACATGACGGTCTCGCAACCGATCCCATCGAGCCGTGGGCTCATCGTGGACCGGACGGGGCGGTCGCTCGTGGTCAATGTGCCGTCGTTCTCGGTGGAGATCCGGCCGGCGGACCTGCCGTATAGCCAGCGCGACCAGGTCGTGGCTGACCTCAGCCGGATGCTCGGGATGTCCTCCATGGCAATCAATGAGGCGATCGACAGCAACGCGGGCTCGAGCTTCGATCTCGTGCGGATCGAGAGCGACGTGCCCGAAGACGTGGCGCGGCTTGTCTCGGAGGAGCACCTCGCGCTGCCGGGGGTACAGGTGGTCGCCGAGGCGCGCCGCGACTACTTGTTCGGCCCTACCCTCTCCCAGCTCTTGGGCTACACAGGTCCGATCAGCGCGGACCAGCTCCGGCAGCTGCAGTCTCAGGGATATCTGCCGGACGACGTCATCGGGCAGGCGGGCATCGAGGCCGAGTACGAGCAGCAGCTGCGGGGAACCTACGGGACGGAGGAGATCGAACGCGACGCATCCGGTCGCGAGATCCAGGTGCTGAGCACGCCCACCCAGCCGCAGGCGGGCGACACCCTGCAGTTGTCGATCGACCTGAAGACCCAGGAGCAGGCGCAGACCGCGCTGCAGTGGGGCATCCAGGTGGCGGGGCTCAAGTCGGGCGTGGTCATCGTGATGAACCCGCAGACCGGCGAGGTGCTCGCGATGGTCAGCCTGCCCACGTATGACGACAACCTGTTTGTGGACGGGATCTCGAACGCGGACTACCAGGCCCTGATTGGTAACCCGTACCAGCCACTCCTCAACCACGCCATCGGTGAGATCTACCCGCCAGGTTCGACGTACAAGCTGGTCACGGGGAGCGCGGTGCTGGCCGACGACAAGCTCGGGCCGGATCAGACGCTCCAGACATACGGGCACCTGACTCTCGACGGCCAGACCTTCAACGACTGGAACGGCGTGGGTTTCGGTCCGCTCACGGTGGCCGGCGGCTTCGCCCAGTCGAGCGACACGTTCTTCTACCAGGCAGCCGCGCTGGTGGGGATTGACCGGCTGGCTTACTACGCCCACCAGTTCGGCTTCGGCAGACCCACCGGCATCGACCTGCCGGGAGAGGCGAGCGGCATCGTGCCGTCCAACGCGTGGAAGATGCAGACGTTCGGAGAGCCGATTTACGCGGGCGAGACCTATCTCGCCGGCATCGGCCAGGGCTACGACGCGGTCACCCCGATCGAACTCCTCGACGCCTATTGCGCGATGATCAACGGGGGCAAACTGCTGCAGCCGCAGGTTGTGCGACAGATCACGGCTCCCGACGGGCAGGTCGTCCAGGCGTTCGCGCCCAAGGTGCGTGCCCAGTTGAAGGTGCCCACCTCCGTGCTGACCTACATCCGCGAGGCGGCTCGCGAGGCCGTTGTGATCCGCCACACCGGCAACGTGGTGGACATGCCGATCTACGTGGCCGGCAAGACCGGCACCGCCGAGTACGGCACCCGCAAGATCGACGGCAACCTGCCGTTCGACTCCTGGTTCGTGGGCTTCGTCTCGCCCAGTGGCGACTTCGCCAAGACCGACTCGCGGCTCGCGATCCTGGCCTTCACCTACGACACGTCCAACAGCATCGGCAACCCGTCGACCGAGATCGCGCAGGACTTCTTCCAGATGTATTACGGCATCAAGCAGGACTACCGGAACCTGGCGCTGATCCGGCCCGGAGCGGGCGACTGAGCGATGGGCACCGTCAGGCTCCAGCAGGACAGGCTCAAGTGGGCCGGCCGGGCGGCCGTCGCGGCCTGGGGCGCCTTCGACATCCAGCTCGTGATCTATGCGTCGCTGCTGGCCGGGATGGGTCTCCTCATGGCCTACACGAACAGCTACGAGGCCGGCGTCTCGCCGCTCGCGTCCGGCTCGACCTTCGCCCGCGGGCTCGTCTGGGCGGGCCTCGCCATCATCGCCTTCCTGCTGGCCGCGTCATTCGACTACCGATGGCTGAAGACGTTTGCCTGGCCGCTGTACTTCGTGAACATCGGACTGCTTGCGCTCTCGCTGGCGATCGGCACGGGCGTCGGGGATACGGCGCGCTGGGTGACGATCGTCGGCATGCAGTTCCAGTTTTCTGAACTGGCCAAGGTGCTGATGGCGGTCGTGCTGGCAAACTGGATCAGTTCGCGCGAGGCGCAGATCAGCGGCCTCTTCACCATCGTCGGCGCCGCCGCGCTCGTCGTGCCCCCTGTCGTGCTCGTCGCCATGCAGCCCGACCTCGGGACGTCGCTCGTGTTTGCAGCGATGCTCGTGGGGACGCTGTTCGTCTCCGGAGCAAGCCTCCGGTGGCTCGCCGTGGGCACTGGGGCGATCATCGCAGCCATCCCGTTCACGTGGACGTACGTGCTGCGGGACTACCAAAAGCAGCGCCTGATCTCATTTCTCGACCCCACTGCCGATCCGCAGGGTTCCGGCTATCACGTCATCCAATCGTTGATCGCGGTCGGGTCAGGCGGCCTGTTCGGCAAAGGGCTCACGAACGGGACCCAGAACCAGCTCGACTTCCTGCCGGTCCAGTCGACCGACTTCGTCTTCTCGATCCTCGCAGAGGAGCTCGGGTTCATTGGCGCCATCGTCGTGTTCGTGCTCTTCGCCGCGCTGCTCTGGCGGGTCATGCTGGTCGCTTGGCGTTCGGATGACGCGTTCGGCCTGGCGTTCGCGTCGGCGATCGCCTCGATGTTGCTCTTCCAAGTCCTGGTCAACGTCGGCATGACGATCGGGATCATGCCGGTGACGGGGATCCCGCTGCCCTTCATCACCCACGGAGGGGCGTCGCTGATCAGCACCGCGCTCGGCTTGGGTGTGCTCGAGTCGATCAACCTGAGACAGGTGCGCCCCAAGTGGTGACGCGGCGACGCTGATCCGCCGGCCCATCCCCAGTCGTAGGATCGCGGACGTCCACAGGCGGCCCGGCGTCCACGGCGGTGCCGACGTTCACGCAGAGCTCGACGCTCTCCGTTCGCGACTTCATTGACGCCAGTCAGATCGGGCGATAGCATCAACGGTCGCGCGCCCCGGCAGCTGCCGGGCGCCATTCATGTGTTCAGGGGACCCATGTACGCAGTCATCGAGACGGGCGGGAAGCAGTATCGCGTCGAAGTCGGCAGCGAGATCGACGTCGAACGCCTCGACGTGGAGCCTGGGCAGACGCTCGAAATGGACCACGTCTTGCTCGTGGCCGACGGGGACGAGACGGCGATTGGCTGCCCGCTGGTGGACGCGGCGCACGTGAGCGCGAGCGTCGTTCGGCAGGATCGCGGCGACAAGGTCGTCGTCTTCAAGTACCGGCCCAAGGCGCGCCGTCGGGTCAAGCACGGGCACCGGCAGGAACTCACGGTCCTCCGTGTGACTGACATCGTCCACGGCCGGCGCAGCGCGCTGCAGCTCGCTGAAGAGGCCAGGACCGAGCGGGAGCGGCTTGAGGCGGCAGCGGCCGAGCAGGCCGCTGCGCAGGCCGCCGCCGACATGGCCCTCTCTGAGAAGCTCGCGCAGGCCCGTGCGGCCGATGCCGAGGGCGCAGCGGCTGGCGGCGCTCCAGCCACGACCGACACCGTCGAGTCAGCCGGCAGGACGCAGAAGGCGGTGTCGGGAGCCGCGAAGCCGAGGCGCCGCGCGCCGCGGACCCAGGCGCCCGCCCCCGAGGGCGAGGTGAAGCCCAGGTCTCGGGGGACGAGGAAGGACGCGTAGCCGATGGCACACAAGAAGGCAGGCTCGAGCTCCAAGAACGGCCGCGACAGCGGCGGCCAGCGGCTCGGAGTCAAGGTCGGCGATGGGCAGCTCGTCCCCGCCGGCTCGATCATCGTGCGACAGCGAGGAATGACTTTCCTCGCGGGCGAGGGCACCGGCCTCGGCCGTGACTATACGGTCTTCGCCACGGTCACCGGCCGTGTCAGGTTCGAGCACGAGACCCGCGAGAAGAAGCGCATCCGGGTCGTAGCCGACATGGCATCCACCGCCCAGGCCTGAAGCGCGCTAGTCGCCGGGACCACCGCCGGGCATCCCGGACGGAAGGCTCGGCAGGAGTCAATCGTGAAAAAAGGGATCCATCCCAAGTACTACCAGGCGGAGGCCCACTGTGGGTCGTGCGGCCGCACTTTCACGGTGGGGTCCACGCGGCAGACGCTGCGCGTCGACGTCTGCGCCCAGTGCCACCCCTTCTTCACGGGAAAGCAGACCATCGTGGACACGGCTGGCCAGGTGGAGCGGTTCCAGAAGCGTCTCGAGCGCTCGCTTCGGGCCTGACGCGCTCCCCTCATCCGTCTCGCGGCGGCGGGCCCGGTAGGGTCCGCCGTTCTGTTTCGCCGGTAGACTGAGGGTCCCGATGGCTCGCTTCAACTACGGGGGTCAGGCCCTCATCGAAGGCGTCCTCATGCGGGGCCGGGACGCGATCGCGGTCGCCGTGCGGCACCCCGACGGCGACGTCGTGTGGGAGGCTGAGCGCCTGTCCGACTCCATCGTGCATCGGCATCGCGCGGCCGGCTGGCCGTTCGTGCGCGGCCTGGTCGTTCTCTACGAGACGCTTGTGATCGGCACGAAGTGGCTGACCCGGTCCGCCGCCATCTCCGCTGCAGGCGAGGGCGTTGAGCTCGGCGGCGGCGCGGTCGCCGCGACGCTCACGATCTCCCTCGTTTTCGGGATCGCCCTATTCTTCGTGCTGCCCCTGTTCCTCGTGCAGGCGGCCACCGGCCTGACGCCTTCGGTGGGCAGTCTCGGCAAGAACCTGCTCGAAGGGCTCATCCGGTTGGTCGTCTTCGTCGCCTACCTGCTGCTGATCAGCCGGTCGGGCGAGATTAGGCGCGTGTTTCAGTACCACGGCGCCGAGCACATGTCGATCCACGCGCTCGAGCACGGCGATCCGTTGACGCCGGAGAGCGTCCGCCAGTACCCCACGGCGCACCAGCGCTGCGGCACCGAGTTCCTACTCGTGGTCGTCATCGTGAGCATCCTGGCGTTCAGCCTGCTGGCCGGCCAGGGCCTTGCGGCCGCGATTGTCGGACGGGTGGCTCTGATTCCGGTGATCGTGGCCGTCAGCTACGAGGTGCTGCGCTGGGGAGCGAAACACCGTACGCAACCGGTCGTGCGCTGGATCTTTTTGCCGGGCATCTGGCTGCAGTCGATCACCACTCGGCGCCCCGACGACTCGATGATCGAGGTCGCGATCGTCTCGCTGGAGGAGGCCCTTCGGGCCGACGGCGAGACCATACCCGAGGGGAGCATCTACCCGGCGCGGCGGACGATGGCCCAGGCGCACGCCGAGGCTCGGGCGGCCAGGGAGGCAGCCGAGCGGGAGGCGTCGCTGGTCGCGGCCGGCGTGCCCGGTAGCGATCCCGACCCGGTGGAGGAGGAGCCGCTCGCGTGAGGTTCGAGGATCGCCTGGCCGAGCTGTCGCTCCAGGCCCAGCGGCTGCACGAGGAGCTCTCGCGCCCGGAGGTGGCCGCGGACCCCGACGCGCTGCGCCGCATTGGGAAGGAGCTGGCGCGGATCGAGCCGACCGTGGACACGTGGGACCGCGTGCAAGCCGCGCGCCTGGAGCTGGCTGGTGTTCGCGGGATGCGCGACGAGGAGGCGGACCCGCAGCTGCGCGAGATGGCGCGCGACGAGGTGCACCGACTGGAAGCGGAGGAGGCGCGGCTCCTGGAGGTTCTGAAGGTCCAGTTGCTCCCACACGATCCGCTTGACGAGCGCGACGTGATCGTCGAGATCCGCGCTGGCACCGGCGGCGAGGAAGCGGCGCTGTTCGCCGCGGATCTGTTTCGCATGTACGCGCGGTATGCCGAGCGGCATCGCTGGAGCGTGGAGGTGCTCTCGACGAGCGAGACCGGGATCGGCGGGCTGCGCGAGGTGATCTTCGAGGTGCACGGGGTCCGGGCGTACAGCCGCCTGAAGTTCGAGGGTGGCGTGCATCGCGTGCAGCGTGTCCCCGAGACCGAGTCGTCAGGTCGCGTCCACACCTCGACCGCGACGGTCGCGGTCCTGCCGGAAGCCGACGAGGTAGACGTCCAAATCGACGAGCGGGACCTGCGCATCGACGTGTACCGGTCCACGGGCCCGGGTGGACAGAGTGTCAACACTACAGATTCGGCGGTGCGCATCACGCACATCCCGAGCGGACTCGTGGTGGCGATCCAGGACGAGAAGAGCCAGCACAAGAACAAGGCGAAGGCAATGGCCGTACTTCGCTCGCGGCTCCTCGAGATCGAGCAGCGCAAGGCCCACGAAGCCGAGGCCGCGAAGCGGCGGAGCATGGTGGGGTCCGGGGAGCGTTCGGAGAAGATCCGCACCTACAACTTCCCGCAGGACCGAGTGACCGACCACCGGATCGGCATGGACCTGCACAACCTGCCCGCCGTGCTCGACGGCGACCTGGACCGCCTGATCGACACGCTGGTGCAGACGGACCAGGCGGAGCGGATGGCGGACCTCGGCGAGGGCGATGCCGCCTGACGCCGCCGGCACGGTCACGCTGGGCCGGATCCTCGAGGCGGCCGCCGCGCGGCTCCGGGCAAGCGGATCGGAGACCGCGCGCCTCGACGCCGAGCTGCTGGTCGCGCACGCGCTTGCCACCGACCGAACCACCGTGATCGCGCATCCGAAGACGCCGTTATCGCCCGCTCAGGCAGGGCGTGTCCAGGACGCCGTTGCCAGGCGCGAGCGGGGCGAGCCGGTGGCGTACATCCGGGGGCTCAAGGAGTTCCACGGCCTCGCCCTGTCGGTCGATTCCCGGGTACTGATCCCGCGCCCGGACACGGAGTTGCTGGTCGACCTCGGGATTGCGCGCGCCGTGGCAACGATTCTCGAGAGAGGCCGGTGCCGCATCGCCGACATCGGGACGGGCTCCGGAGCGGTCGGGATCGCCGTCGCGGCCTCGCTGCGCCGCCGTGGGATGCTCGCGGTGACCGAGCTGCTCGCGACTGACATGTCGGCCGACGCACTGGCACTGGCAACGGAGAACGCAGTCGGGCACGGACTGGCCGACGCGATCCGGTTCGCTCGCGCCGACCTGTTGCCGCCGGGCGAACCTCCGGTCGATGTGTTGGTGGCAAACCTCCCGTATGTCCCGTCTGCGGAGCTGCCACGGCTCGCAGTGGGGGCGCACTTTGAGCCGGCACTCGCGCTCGATGGGGGGCCGGATGGTTTGGCCATCGTGCGGCGCCTGCTGGAGCTGCTCCCGGTGGCGCTGCGGGTGCGGGGGATCGCGCTGCTTGAGATCGGGGCTGGCCAGACCGACGCGGTGCGGGTGGCGGCCAGCGAGGCGGTCCCCAGCTGGACGCTCAGTTGGCACGAGGACCTCGCGGGGATCCCACGAGTCGTGGAGCTGGCGGCGCCATGACCGGACGCGACCGCACGATGGGGCTCGGCGACCCGGCCGCGCCTTACGGGCGCAGTGGCCGCGCGGAGCGTCCCGTGCGTTTCCTCGTCCTCGACCTGGACGGCACGCTCCTGGGACCCGACCGGGTCATTCGGCCGCGGGTTCGGCGCGCGGTTACCGCCGCGCTCGAGTCGGGCGTGGCCGTCACCATCGCGACCGGGCGCATGTATCGCAGCAGCGTGCCCTTCGCCCAGTCCCTCGGGATCGTCGCGCCGATCATCTGCTACCAAGGCGCATACGTTCGCGACCTTCCTTCGCCCGACGACACGCCCGGCCGGCTGCTGTTCCACCGGACCCTGTCCGGCGCGGTAGCAAAGGAAGCGATCCACTGGGCCCGCGAGCGCGGCTTCGATCCGCACGTCAACGTTCATGACCGCCTGATCATGGAGGTCAACTCCACGAGCGCCGAGGCCTACGAGTGGCTGTCCGGGACTGGAGCGGACTTCGTACCCGACCTGCTGACGGCCGTCCGCGGGTCCGTCACGAAGGTTCTGGCAGTGGGCGCGGCGCCGTTGCCCGAGACGTGGCTGCCGATGGCGCGGGCGGCGTTCGCGGGTCGCGCTCACGTGACGGTCTCGTACCCTGACTACCTGGAGTGGAACGCGTCGGGCGTCACCAAGGGGCGCGCAGTCCGCTGGCTCGCGCGCCGCCTGGGGATCCCGCTGGTGCAGACAATGGCGATTGGCGACCAGTACAACGACGCAGAAATGCTCACGGAGGTGGGGTATGGGGTGGCGATGGGGGGTGCACCGGACACGGTCCGCTCCGTTGCACGCCACGTAACCGGCACGTTCGAGGAGGACGGCGCGGCGCTGGCGATCGAGACCCTCATCCTGGGGAGGGCGGCCGCCTGATGGACCCGCCCGATGACGCCGACCATGGCGACTGCGGCGAGCGGGCCGGGCCCCGCCCCGGGGCGCATCCGCCCCGCGTGCTGGCGGCGCGCGACCCCGGCGCCATTTGCGCCGCTGTCGGGGCGCTCCGGGCCGGGGGCCTCGTCGCCGTCCCGACCGAGACCGTCTATGGCATCGCGTGCCTGCTCGACCCCGCGGCCATCGAGCGGCTGCTCGACGCCAAGCGGCGTCCGCCGAGCAAGGGCATCACACTGCTCGTCGACAACGTCAACCAGGCCGCGTCGGTGGGCGAGCTGTCTCCCGCCGCGCGCCGGCTGGCGGCACGCCACTGGCCCGGGCCCCTGACCATGGTTGTGCCGGTCAGGCCCGGCGTGACGCTTCCAAAGGTCCTGACCGGCGACAGCGGCGCCATCGGCTGTCGCGTCCCCGACCACCCCACGCCGCGGGCGCTCGCCCGAGCTTTGGGCCCCTTGCCCCTGACCTCTGCCAACCTGTCCGGTGCCACCGACACCCGCGATGCGGCCGAGGCGATCCGCCAGCTGGGGCCTTGGCTCGACCTCGTGCTCGATGACGGCCCCACGCCCGGTGGCGTGCCCTCCACGGTAGTGCGCTTCCGCGCGTCGGGCGGCCCACCTGAGCTGCTGCGCGCCGGGGCACTCCCGTTCATGGTCATCCTCGCTGACGCGGGCTGACCCTACTAGGCTCTGCCCGCGTGGCACTGGAGCGGCCCCACTCCCGACGGGTACACTGGTGTCTCACGCAGCACGGGTGAGGAACCGCACATGACCGTGACGACGAGCCGCGAGCTCGCGTGGGCGCCCCTTGCCGAGGTAGATCCCGAGCTCTGGGCGGCGATCGAGGGAGAGCGCGACCGGCAGCGTTGGAAGCTCGAGCTGATTGCAAGCGAGAACTATGTCTTCGGCGCCGTGCTGCAGGCGCAGGGGACCTGGCTCACCAACAAGTACGCCGAGGGGCTTCCCGGCAAGCGCTACTACGGCGGCTGCGAGTACGTGGACGTCGCCGAGCGGCTGGCGCAGGAGCGCGCGCTGGCCCTGTTCCCGGGCGCTGAGCATGTCAACGTGCAGCCCCACTCGGGCGCGCAAGCCAATATGGCGGCCTATCTCGCCGTGCTCGACCACGGTGACCGGATCATGGGCCTCTCGCTGGCGCACGGCGGGCACCTGACCCACGGGTCGCCCGTGAACTTCAGCGGCAAGTGGTTCGACGTCCACAGCTACGGCGTCGAGCGCGGCACCGAGGTGCTTGACTACGATGTCCTGGAGCGGGCCGCGCAGGAGGTCCGGCCCCGACTCCTGGTCGCCGGTGCGTCGGCCTACCCGCGCACGCTCGACTTCGAGCGGCTGGCCGCCATCGCCCACGGCGTCGGAGCCGTCCTGATGGTCGACATGGCCCACATCGCCGGCCTGATCGCCGCGGGCCTCCACCCCTCGCCGTTCCCGCACGCGGACATCGTCACGACGACCACGCACAAGACCCTGCGAGGCCCGCGGGGCGGCCTCGTGTTCAGCCGCGACGACCTGACGCCCGAGCTCAAGGCGAAGTACCCGAAGCTCGCAAAGACGACACTCGGCGCCGCGGTCG
>JBKQRF010000305.1:0-4895 GCA_052144055.1 Candidatus Limnocylindrales bacterium | reverse complement strand
CGCGCTCGGAGGCTTGAGGGAGGCGTCCCATGGTTCAACAGATCTGGTCGAAGCTCAATCCCAGAGAACGGATGGCAGTGATCGGAGCAGGTCTGATCGTGCTTTCCTGGTTGCTCGGGATCGTCTTCAGCAGCGGGCTCTACGGGGTCGCGGGTGCAGGCGGGGTCGGTCTCCTTGGCGCGATCGCGGTGCTCGTGGTGGTCTACCTGCGCTACGCGCCGAACACGACCATCACATGGCCTGCGCCCTACGCCACGATCCTCCTCGGCATCAGCGCTGTGGTGGCGCTCATCGCCCTCCTGCAGCTCCTCCAGCTGGTCTCCGTGCTTGGGCTTCTCGCAGCCTATGGCGGCGCTACCGTCGTCCTCGTGCTCATCGTCGACTGGGTCGGCGCGGCCCTCATGCTGTGGGGCTCCTACCGGGAATGGCAGGCCAGCAAGTCAGCTCCCGCCGCCTGAGGGGTCGCGCTCGACCTCCCGTCTGGCTCATGCGCCGTTACTGCAGCCGCTGTCTGACATGCTGCCGGTAAGACACGGTCTGATGGGGTGGTGCGCATGACGAGCCGCGGGCTGCGCGATGCCTGGGACGAGGTCTATGGCGCCCTGCCGGAGGGCTGGGTGGTGCAGCGACCGAGCTACCGTCCGAGCGAGGGAACCTGGGCCGGGTCGGCACGGGACGCGCGTCCGCCGGCAGATGAGCGTCCTGCGCCTATCGAGGCCTACGGCGCCGATGAGACCACCTGCCTGCGCGCGCTGGCGCAACAGCTGCGCCTGCGGTCGGCGGGGCTATAGCCCTCGAGGCAAGCGGTCCTGCGACGGCCTACGCTTGCCCCGTGAATCGCGCCCTGGCTGCCGTCCTCACCGGCACCTTCACGTTGCGCTTCAGCACCGCGCTCACCGGCACGACCCTCGTGTACTACCTGGCCGATCTGCCTCGTTATGGCGGGCCCGTCGTGGACTCTCTCACAGTCGGCCTGCTGGCCGCGGCGTTCTTCATCGCCGAGCTCGTGCTCGCCCCGGTGTTCGGGGTCGCCTCGGATCGCATCGGCCAGCGTCCCATCATGCAGCTCGGCCCGCTCTTCGGCGGGGTGGCGGTGGTGCTGACGGGCCTCACCACGCACCTCCCGCTGCTCGGCGCGACGCGCCTCCTGGAGGGCAGCTCCACGGCCGCCAGCGTGCCCTCCATCCTGGGATACGTGGCACGCGCGTCGGCCGACGACCAGGCGCTGCGGGGACGGGTGGTGTCCGGCTTCGAGCTCGCCACCCTGGCCGGTTTCGGCGGCGGCCTCATTGCGGCCGGTCCGCTGTATCAGGCGATCGGGCGCGGGACGTTCTTCCTCAATGCCGTGATCTACGGCGTGTCCTGGGTGATCTTCCGCTTCGCCGTGGTCGAGCTGCCCGCGACGGGCGGGCAGGGGGAGACGCCACCCGTCGCCGAGGCCCGACCTGGGCAGGGCGGCTGGCGCCGCTACGGGGAGATCCTGGCGGGCTCCCATGCGTGGGTCCTGGCACCCACGTGGATCGCCGTCAACGCGGTGCTCGGGCTCTGGTCGAGCCAGTCCATCTTCCAGCTGGTGAAGCACCCGGGGTCGCTGTTTGAGCCCGATCAGCTCCTCATGGGTGGGTTCACCCGCATCCAGCTGAGCGCGGGCCTGACCGTCGGTATGCTCGTCTTCTTCGCCGGGCTGCTGTACTGGGGCGGCCGCTTCCGGCGCTTCCGGCGCACCACGATCCTGGCCTACGGCCTCGCCGGCGGAGCGATCGCCGTCGGCTTCGCGGCGCTCCTGAACCACAGCGCGGGTGAGCCGGGCGCGCTGCAGCTCGCCTGGATCCTGGGCGCCGCGTGCGGCCTGTTCGTGCTGGCCGGTGCGACCCCCGCCGCGCTCGGGCTGCTGGCGGACCTCTCGGAGGCCTACCCGCGCGACCGCGGCGCGATCATGGGCCTCTACAGCGTGTTCCTCTCTCTCGGTCAGATTTCCGGCAGCCTGATCGGCGGCGCCGCGGGCGGCATGGAGGGGCTCGATGGGATCCTCTTCGCGACGCTCGTCCTTATCGGGATCGCGCTGCTGCCACTACACCGCCTGCGCAGCCTCGAGCACCTGGTGGGGAACGCTGGGATGGCCGGGGGATTAGGCGGGATTCGTCTGCGCAGCGATGCGTGAGACGGCACGCGTGCGCGGAAGTGCACGATGCTGGCCGGTCCGAGCCAGAGGGGATGCTCCTCCTTGATCCTGGCTCGCCTCCCGAGGTCCTGTTGAGCCGGGACGGAGTCCAGAGGGCGCATCCCGGGTCACTCTGGGTCGCGCACGATGGGAGGGTGGTGGGAGGCTGTGTATTCTCAGAAGACCGCGGAGCCGGTTCTGGCCCACCTGGACGCTCCGCGGACAAGCGGCAGCACAGCTCTTCTGGCCTCGGCGACGTCGTGGTGACCGAGGTCATCGGGGCCGCGCCAGGTGCCGTTGTCGAACTCAACGTGCATGCCAGCCTGACGCAGCCGTACCGCCTTGGACAGCCAGCCTGGGGGCCCATCAGGATCTGCCCGAGCCAGCTCTATCAGAAAGGGCGCTGCGTCTGCATCGAGAGAGGGGGTCTCAGGCAGCGGTTCGCCACGACGGAACGCGTAGATGATCGCGACAAGGGCCAGGACGAAGCCTAGGGCCGCCACGACCTCATCTGGGCGGAGTTGCCCGAGTGTTTGCGGAGTCTCTGGGGACGTCGCCCCGCTCGCCCACCAGGCGAGACGGTACTTCGTTCGATGGTCTTTGAAGATCAGGCGCATTAGTTGCTGCTCCTCGGGGCCGGCCGAGCCAGCCTCGGAAGCGAGCAACACGAGGACTCCCGCCTTGGCGGCCTCCTCCGCAGCCGTTCCCAACATGGTGACCGCCGGACCGCAGAAACCGGCCTCATCGAGCGTTTGTGCCGCCTTACAGAGTGTTCGAGCGTTAGCGGTTGCTCGCCGCGCGCCGGCGAGGCTTTCGTCGCGATTGGGCAGCTGTCGACCAGCCATCACCCTATGCTCATGGTGTTGGCGACCGCGAGGCCATTGGCTTGCGGACCGGGATCTTAGGATGGGGCCATCACGGCCAGTAGCCAATCGGGTTGGCCTGACCGAAGACGTTGCGTCCGTCCTCGCGGAAGCGCGGGACTCGCTTGCCAGTGGGTCCGACGAACTCCTCCACGACCTCAGGTGGCGCCGCCGCTCCCTCGAACGACCAGCGGACGGACTCACCGGGCTTCGGCGTTGATGATCGCCAGGTGCCGGGGGTGATTTCCCAAACGCCGAGAGTGACGCCTCGATGGATAGCCACGGCGTAACGGAATCCCTCGGCTCGTTTGGGGTCGAGCACCCACCACGCCCGGGCGCTCTGATAGAGCTCCTCGGCTGTCATGTCGGCTCGGTATCCATACCCGGCTCGGCTGGCAAGCGCATTCGCTCCAATGCCCGCGGATCCAGGATGCGGCAACTCAGCGACCCAGTCGGAAAGCTTGATGAGGATCGCGGGTGTTTGCGTCGACAGCTCCGGGAGGGTAAGGCCGCTCGAGGTCGCTTCCTCATAGGCAGCCGTCAGAAGGCCAAGGATGTCCTCGCCGACTGATCTCAAGGAGTTGCCCTGGGCAATGACGATGGGAGGAACATGGCTCTCGAGCTTCGCCAACGTCGATGGCGCCCACTTCAGGAGTGCCGATCGCCATGGGCTGATGGCTGGCAGGCGGTCATTCCAGATCGTTACCAAGCCTGCATCGCCGCCCTTCACGACCGGAACAAGCGTCCAGCGTCCTTGGCCGCGCCCCGTCCGCAACGTTGCAAGCCCGGCGTCTGCCAACGCCTCCGCCCACACTTGGTACCGGCGCAATTCGGCCTGCTGCTCGATGGGTGCGTTCTCAATGCTGGCGGCAAACTCGCCCGATCCAGGCGAGTAGGTCGTGCCTGCGCCCGCAGCCGTCGCTGCAGATCGCCCCGGCGTGGCCGGCTGCTCGAACCTCCCCGGCTCGATGCGCTGCGGGACGATGACGGACTGCCCCCCGACTTCGAATGCCGTGACCGTGACTAGGTCCAGGGTGAGGTTCGGAGCGATCGCGCCGAGATAGCCGACAACGCCCACCAGTTCGGGAGGAGCCGAGTCGAGAACCAAGACAAGTCGGATGTCACCGCTCGCAATGTTCGACCGAAGAGCATCCGCGAGCGCGACCGGGTCAACGGAACCGTCCTGGTCAGCAGCTTGGACTGCTTCAACGACTGAAGAGCGACCGGCCTTGGCGAGTGAGGCGCCGAGTGCAGCGGTGAACTCATCGACAGAGGTCCTGTAGATGCTCGAGGCGTAGGCCAGAATCTGAGCGATTACCGCGCGACGCGACTCTGGATTCTTGGCGAGCTTGACCTCGATGACGACGGGCCGGCCGGACTTCTCGACGGCCACGATGTCCGCGTAGCCGGATCCGAGTGGCACTTCGGTACCGAGGACGACGAGGTTCGGGTTGCCGGACAGCGGCAGAACCTGAGGCGCGCGCGCGATGAGCTCGTGCAGGCGAGCTTCATTCGGGAATCCGCTCGACTCAAGAAGCCGCCATCCGTCTGCGTTCTCCGTCCAAATCAGTGCCATTGTTGCTGTCCAACCTTGCCGGCTCAGCATATCTAGGGCGGGCCGGAGCGACGACGTCCATGGTCCCTTGTTCGACCAGCCTGGGCTCCGCTCTCGCGACCGCCTGAGTCATCCCGATTATCCCGCGGCAGAGACGGGCGGGTGCGCGACCACGCGCGTCGTCACGATGCACCCATCGTGTGGGAGGCGCAGCGAGAGCCCGAGCGGGCGGCCTGCGACGGCACGGGAGGGTCGATTCGAGCGTCGCCTGTCCCCTCCGCCGGCCGACGCAGCTGGGTCGTCTTGCGCTGTAATC
>JBKQRF010000304.1:0-21860 GCA_052144055.1 Candidatus Limnocylindrales bacterium | reverse complement strand
GTCTGGTACAGCCCCTGATTCGCCCGCGGTATCGGCTCAGCAGCCATGTAGCGCCCCGTCCAGTCCCTGCCCGCCGAGGATAGCGCCGGTTCCAGCCAGGGACTGCACGACCCGCGCTTGTATGGATCGGGGTGTCGCTCAACTGGCGCTGGCGCCGTGAAGAGCCGGGCCGACGCGGTGATGCTGCCGTTCTGTCATGAGGCGAGCTGACCTGACGCTGCGCACGACGGTGAAGCGATCCGACCGATCGGCGGCGCTGAGAGCTTAGGCACCAGAGCTATTCGACGCGACTTGATCACGGAAACTTCCGCGAGCTCCTCTTGACCGCTCGACTCTCGGCGTGGGCTGCAGAGTGCCGCGTGGCACAACGGAACGGGCGTTGGGCGGGAGGCCGTGATGGTCCCAAACCGTAGCTCCGGCCACGATCAAGATCTAGCCGTCATGCCGGACCTTCAGCATGTCGGGTCGAGGGCGCCCGAGATCCTCTGGACCTACCTACTTGCGTTTAGACGACGACGACCTCGCCCGCGACTCAGTAGGCGGCACTTGTCCGCCGCAGCTCGGCACTCGGGCAGATGGCACAGGACTGCCCCGAGGCGGCCGGCGGACTGGGCGCCAGATGAGGAACGGACCTGGCTGAGTTTCGACCCCCCGTCGATGGCGAGAGAGACGACCAGGGGCGAGCGGGGGCGGCTCCAGGAGATCGAGCTCTTCAGGCGCACGAATCAGGCAGCTGCCTGGTGCCAAATCTGAAGCAGCTTGTCGGTCGCGCGGTCGATCTCTGCACACGTGCGGCCAGCTCTGGTTTGGTCTATCGCGGCCTGTAACTCCTCCGCCGGGACTCCGTCCAATGCGGCCAGGTCGGCAACCATCTGCTTCGAGTCCCACTGTACGTACTCGGCGAATCCCGCAATGATCCCGACTGCCATCAACACGGCCCAAAGGCCTGGCTTGAGGGCGTCCTGGACTTTCGATTGGCTGCTAATGCTCTCAGCGACCTTGTTGCCGATCGTCGTTCCTGCGTGCATCTCGCATGCGATTGTCTTGAGACCGCGCACAATGTTGTATTCACCCACGGCGACGTACCTCAGGATTCGGGCAGCGCGGACAGCAGCAATCGAGTTTTGGGGCGCGCGTCGCTGATGGTCTATGGACCATTGGTACTTCGCCGAGCCCAACCAACCGGCCGTTTGACGGGCACGCCCCTGTCCGCCCGGCGTCTGCGGCAGATGCCGAGTGTGGTTCCGATGCTCCCACGAATCGAGCGTCACTGGTTAAGTGAGCGGTCGCCTCTTTGCCCCAGGCCATGAGAGCCGACGGCCGTCCCACCATTTGCGGCAGCCTGCGCGCCCTGGAGCATCCGGTGGGAAGCGCTGGAGTTGCCGGCGGATCAGACGGAGCACGGCTGCGCAGCGATGCGTGGTTTGGGCACGCGTTCCGGAACCCGGCCGTGTCCGAGCACCATCCTCCAACCGAGTAGCCCCCGGCGGCGTTACGAGCGCAGCATCTTGACCGGTGCGACGGGGTCGGCGTAAGCTCGAGATGCCGGTCAGGGACGAGCGGGCGACAGCCGATCGGCCCGGTCATCATCTGACGGGAAGGCTTCACCTGCGTCGGCGCACGGGGCCGAAAGGTTACTGTGTGCGGAGCGCAGGAGGAACCCAGACGGTTCCGTCGGGTTGGCCCGACGGGGCCGCCAGGTTCTCTGGGCCGTAGCCCAGAGGGCCTATGCCACCCCCCTAGGCTCGTCCGACGGGGCCCTATCGGCGAAGACGGTGACGCCGGCGAATGTTCGTCGTCGTTCAATTTCCGCTCTCCGACGCCAGGCCGTTTGCCGGCATCCCGACAGCGCGTCTAGAGCGACCCACGTGGCCCAATCCGCGCTCATACGGCTGCCCTGAGTTCATCCGACGATTCGGCCCTGTTCTCGAACGGCGGAGGGATCCGGACGCCGCGTGGACAGACGAGCGCTTCTTCTGCGCGGCGCGGCATGCCCTGCAGTTCCCTGGGCTTCGCTCGGCACGCATCCGAATGAGCAACTCAGAAGTCAGGCCCAGGTGCGCTTTCCGGCGCCTGTTCTGTGATCGCACGTTCGCAGTGGTGCGCGTCGAGGTAGGCCTCGATACGGATCCTCGCTCGCCAGTGCGTGCCCTGGGCGGAAGGGACGTGGAGCGCGCCGTGGCCGGTGTCCTGACTCTGCCGACCCAGGTCTTCGAGGGCGCTGATGGCCTTGTCAACGCTCGAATGTATGAGCAGGCCTCGCGGCTCGCACGCTTGTACGCATATGCCACCTCGCGACGGAAGGGCGCGCATGCATCGCGCGAAGAACTCGATCTCGTAGTCTCGGGGCGCCCCATGGTCGTCGTCGAGTTCGGCAAAGACGAGCTACGCAAGCTGCCGAGGCGGGCTATCGTGATCGAGGCGGCCATCCGGGGCCCCGGTGTCTTCGCATACTACGAGCATCCGACCTCGCAAGGGACCATTCCCGTCTGGTTCGTGGCTCGGGGAGATGCTCCCTACCCCGCGCTTCGCAGTCTTCGCCTGTGCCTCCTTCGGCTGCATGCTGAGCGCGAGTGCTTGGACCTCGTTCTGGCCCACATCGCTGCCCGACGCTTGGACTACATCGCTGGCAGCGAGGGCGCGGATGCGCGCGACCGGTACCTGGATGATGCGACGCAGATCCTGGAAAAGCGCTGGTCGCGAGGCATCCACCAATCAGAACTCGTGACCGCGATGAATGCCGTCGAGCGCGTCGAGCGTCCTTTTGCGACTCAGGCACTCCTCGATGAGATCGAAGGAATCCGCCGCCAGGTGCGGGTTAAGGTCGAGCGGTACGTTCAGGAACGGGCCGCGCCACGTGTGACGGTGGAGAAAGGGGGCATCTACATGGCCGGAGATGCAGGGATTGTCGCCCCGGGGGGCAACTTCTACGGGACGACGGTCGGCAAGGTCATCGCCGACCAGATCAACAGCAGTTTCAACACATTGGCTTCGTCCACTGCGTCGTCCGATGTTAAGGAGGCCGTCTCGACACTCAAAGCGCGCGTCGACGAGCTCATCCCGAAGCTACCCGGCGAAGGCGAGAAGAAGCAAGCGGCACGTATGTTCGAGAACCTGACCCGTGAAGCGGCGACAGCCGATCCGGTAGAGAGCGTGGTGAGGGGAGCGGGCGAGGCGATAGCTGGGTTCGGCTCGAAGGTGGCGGAGCTGGCTGGCCCGATCGCCGCTGCCGTCAACGGTGTGCTGGCTGCCCTGAAGTTCGCTGCAATCATCGTGTGATAGGGAGGCGCCCGCCGAACTGGTCGCGGCGCTTATCCGGCAGGAACAGGGCGGACGCCCGCGGCCTCTCTGCGGGCGCTGCCCACACAAGGAACTGAGCTGAGCGATGCATCGCCGTTTGGCCGTCGATTCCCGAGATCACACGATGCGATGCGAACCGGCCGGGCACACAGATCGGGGTCCGTCGGCAGGGTGTTACGCGCGTGCTACACGCGCCGCCGCCACTCCTCGCGGCGCTTCTTGCACTCGCCGCCGCCATGGGATGGCAGTCAGTCCCGACGACTAGTTGACTACCCCACCTTCGCCTCGCCACCGGCCCGCTCCTCAGCGAGCCCGCGAGCCTCCGCGAGGACCTCTTCGAGCGCAACCCCGTAGAGACTGCCCGCGATCGCGGCTGCCTCATCGAGCATCAACGGTCGGCCCAGAACCCGTTTGCGCGCGTCCGTCGCCCGCCAGTAGGCCAGCGCCCGGGCGTCATCCTCTGGCAGGCCGTAGCGGGTGCTGAGGCGTCGGGCCAGCAGAACCCATGCGCGCCCCTGAGCCGCTCGGACGCGTCGGGCATGCGCGCCGGTCATCGCTCGGCCCCTGAACGCGCAAGCATCTCCTCGACCTGTTGGAGACGAGCGGCGAGGTCACGCTCCTCGCGAAGGCGCCCGCCAATCTCCAAGACGGCCCTCGCGGCTCCCAGCCGTACGGCTGGCGGCGTACCGCCGCCGAGCAGCTCTGACAAGGCGGTCACAGCGCGCAGCGCAATGGCGCCCAGTGCCGCCGTCGCCCCGTTCACCGCGTCCCGCTGGATCTCGGCGAGACGCCGTTGAAAGTCGGGTTCCTGCAAGCGCCGGCGCACCGTCGCCTCAGACACCCCGGCCATGCGACTCGCCTGCTCGTTGGTCGCCCCTGCAGCCAAGGCGGCGAGCAAGGCGGAATCGGCCCGCCGGCGATCACCACCGCTCACTGCCGGTCACCGCCTAGCTTGGGGCCGCCCCGCGGCGGACTCCCCTCGGTTCTCCGCGCTCGCAACTCATACAGTGGGACATCCTGACCGTCGGTGGTGAGGAACGCCTCGCGCCCGGCATACCTGGACCACCTCTCGATGGCCATTTGGACGAACCGTTCGTCCACGTCCATGGCGTAGCAGCGTCGTCCGAGCATCTGAGCGGCGACTACTGTCGTGCCCGAGCCCACGAACGGGTCGTACACGTCGCCCGCGTGATGGCGGATCGGGCGCGCCATGCACTCGATCGGTTTCTGAGTCGGGTGGTCGAGCTTCTCCTCGGTCGATCCCGCCATGATCTGCTTCGGTGAGGCCAACTCCCAGAGGGTCGAGTCGAGGTGTGGGCCCAGCCACGAGGCGGTCTTGCCTTTGCGCACGGCGTACCAGCACGGCTCGTGCTGCCAGTTGTAGGCCGAGCGCCCGATGACCGGCTGCGTCTTGGCCCAGATGATCTGCTGGCGCAGCTCGAAGCCGATGCGCTCCAGGCCCTGCCCCACCGCGATGATGCCGGTGGTGGCGTGCCAGACATACGCCACCTCCAGGCTCGGCACCAGCTCGAACGCCTCACTCCAGTCCGCGCGCGTGTCGCCGCTGATGGTGGTGTTGCGGTGCCCCACGCTTCGTCTGCGGGCGCCACGGGGCGCTTCAGTGGCGCGATCAGCCTGCGCGTGGCCATCCATCCGTATGTAGGGCCGCGCGGCGCGCCCGAGCTGGTTGTAGACCGGGTCTCGCCAGGTGGGGTTGAGCTCCACCCCGTAGGGAGGGTCCACGACAAGGAGCGTCGGCTCCGCGCCGTCAAGGAGGCGTGCCACGTCGTTCGGATCGATGGCGCTCCCGCAGGAGATCACCTGCTCGCCGCAGCGGAAGCGGTCGCCTCGGCGGACGTAGACGTCCTCCTCGGCGGGGAGGGGCGGGGCCTCGTCGGGATCCGTAAGTCCCGCGCGGAGGAGCGGCAGGCCAGCCTCCTGCGCGATCATCTCCAGCAGCTGTGCGATCGCGGGGTCCTCGGTGGTGACCTCGCGGAGGAGCGCGTCGAGAGCCGTTGTGTCGATCGTCGCCAGCATGCCGATCTGGTCGTGCGTGGCGACGAAGAAGGGCTCCTCATCCTCGGGGATGTCAACCCACGTCACCGGCACCGTGGCCTCGCCGTGGGCAAGCGCCAACTCGAGCCTGAGGTGTCCATCTAGGACATGCTTGGTCGTGCGGCTGGCGACGATCTCGCTGATCCAGCCGCGATCCCTGAGTACAGCCGCGAGAGCGTCCCACTGCGCCTGGGGATGGCGCCTGGGATTCAGTGAGTGGGGTATGAGGTCAGCTGGCGAAACTTCGGAATGCGCCACTATTCGTGAGCGCCAGGCTCCAGACCCGGTGGGCGGGAATGTGCGAGGGCGGGCTGTCTGCGATCTAGTCGGTGAAGATCCTGGCTCCTCAACCTTAAGGTGGCACGGCCTCAAGAATGGTAGCAGTGCGCCATAGAGACCCGCACGGTGATTCGGCCTCAGCGCCCGCCAGGCGCTGAGGGCGTCTACTGCAGCCGACCAAAGACTCACAGTCGAGCGGCGTGAGTGACCGGCGATCCAGCCCTCCGAACGTACTGTCTGAGGAAGTCCGGTCATCCAGTGCGATCGATCCCGAGCGGATCAGCACGAGCTACGTCGAGCGGCAGAACCTCCCGATGCGGAGGGGCATGGGGCGGTTCACTCGCCGCGCGACTGACGCACTATGGCCCAGGTTCACTCGGCGCCCTCCGATCCGGGCTTGCTCCGCGGCCACGTCAGTTGGGCTACGTCGGCTGCGTAGGAGGTCTCGATGAGGTGGAGGCTGATGCCGTTGGCCGCCCGAGCGTCAAGTTCATCCGCGATTCCTAACTCGCTTGGGACAGCCGTGGCGATCGAGGCCAACCACTCTCGCGCGCGGTCGCGATCGTCGGGGCTTTCGAGCACTGCAAAGAGGGAGAAGCGAACGGGATCCGACTCCTCATCGAACTGCATGAGGACGTCACGCACATGGAGTCCCAGAGGGCGGCGCTCGGGGCGATGAACCTCGTCGGCGATGCGATTGGCGAGGGGGAGAAGCTCGTCTGGGACGGCTGGTCGATCGTAACGTAGGCCCAGCCATTTCTTCCACCCACGCTGGCGAGCTGGCTCGATCTCGGCGTCATGTCCGCCATGCTCGTGCACCGCGGACAGGACGGCTGGGGAGACCATGACACGAGGGCTACGTCCATGCACGTATTCGGTGTCGTTGAGCCGATAGCGGACCGAGCGGATGCCCCAGTCTGATGGTGGCTCCTCAGTGAATACGGGACGGAGTTCGATGGTCGGGTTTGGCTCGTCGGTCTCTGTCCAGGCGAGGTCACAGTCCTGGGTCGCAATGATCCACCGATCGTGCTCGCTCTGATCTCGTCGGGGCATGCCGTCATTGTTCAGGACAACGCTGTCGAGGGGTAGTCGCGCTGTCAGGAGGCTTCCTTGGCGCCATCCCTCAGCGTAGAGCGACGCCATTGGGCTCCACGCTCAGAGTCAGTCGTGGAGCGGTGCGGTGGCGCGCCCGGGTGCCGCAGGACGGCTTCCGACTAGCAGCCCATCGGCGGAAGGGCGCAGGACGTCGAGCGCTGCCACGTATGCCTTCGCGGGCTGGCCCTCGATCAGGTAGGTCTGAGCGGATGGCTCGCGGGCAGTCGGAGTCCCGAGAGCGTGCGCCGTCCGCTGCGGGTTGCGCTCCGAGAGAACGAAGATCCTGGACACGACCTCGTGCACGTCGATCAGACGCTGGCGGAGTTCACCGCTACGACTGGCGGCCAAGGGACGGCCGTCTTCGACGGCGAGAATCGTCGTGTGGCTCGTGCCGAGGACTTCGGCAAGATCCCGAGCCGACCATGCCGTCCACTGTCGCAACTCGCGAGTCATCTGTTGAACATCAGGAGCCGCATCGACCGTAATCTCCGGTAGGCGCAGAGGCCAGCCGTCCAGCCTCCAAAGGGGATCCTGGCCAATGCTGAGAAGCGGCTTCGGGAGCGATTGGCCGAGCCGGGTCGGAGTAGCGAGCTGACTAATGGCTCGCTCGAAGATGTCCTCAACCCCGAGAGCGGTCACGCCTGCTCCTCAACTCCGAAGTACGCCTCCCCGCCGGGCGCCAGAGCCCAGCGGAAGAAGAGATCGATTTGGCCATGAAGCAGGTTGACCTGTGTCGTCAGCGCCTCGGGATCAAAAGGCTGAGGGGCTTCGACGAAGAGATCCATGTCGAGTAGGAACGCGGCCCCCTGCGGTTGGATCGGAAGGATCCCCGGGACAGTTGTGTTGGGGGGGATGTACCCGTGGCGAATGATGCCCTGGACGTCGACCGGCGCGCCGCTGAGGTCACCTACGGGTCTCGCGGCGAGCTGCGTCTGCGTTAGGGAGGTGACGAGACGCGCGTCTTGCCCAACCACATCCGTCGCGCTCCAGCCCGTCAGTTCGGCGCGGAACCATTCCTTCCAGTCCATGGGGGCGGCAGGAGGGGCCTCAGCAATGTTGATGTAGCGCACACCCAGTCGATCACAGCGGGTCACTTCACCAGTCTCCACGAGTGCCCTGAGAACGGTGTTGAAGCGCTCTGCGAAGTCCTCGAAGGCTTGGTACTGCGGTCCCACTGACAGTGTCGCGCTGTCGGCAGCAAGCGCCAACGACCAGCCGTCGTCATTCGTGAACCGCCACAAGCGGGACGCTTGATGTTCGGCCTGCGCGGAGGCTCCAGGGCTTACCAGAATCGACAGCTGTTGGACCTGCTGCTCCGTCATGTATGGGAAAAGCCTGTCCAGTCGGTCTTGGACCGGGACGACCCCGTCGAGCGTCTGGAGACGGGCCCGCAGCGGGTAGCGGACCTGCGCAACGGCCTGGAGGAGAGGCGGCCGCAGCAGCCGATACCGCGGTCGAGGCGTTAGGCGGAACATGTCGGCTGAACGTTCCAACAGCGTTCCATTCGAGGGCAGCATAACGCACTCACGCGTTGGGTGCTCATTGAACCACCTCCTGCCGCCGCGGGGATCGTGGCCGGACGCTGGCGGGGAGAGCCGCCGTGGAGCCGTGGCGACCGTGGAGTCCGTGACGCCCCCGTAGGGGGCACGGTCGTCCACGGTCCACGGTCGTCGCGCATCGTCTGTGGAGTGACCGTGGAGTACGCACGTCCACGGTGCTCCACGATCCACGGTCATGCCTCCTCCTTCGGCCATGCGATGAGCGCGCCGCGGGGTCCTGTCGCCGCGCAGTCCAAACCGGGGTGCTCGCGGATCGCCTGCAGCGCCGGCTTCTTCGTCACGCCGAAGCGGGCCATCACATCGCGCGCCTCGATGCGCCCGCGCTCGCGGGCCAGGTCGAGCAGCGCCAGCGGGTCGATGCCGGCGACCACCTTGCCGCTGTGGTCGGCGACGTAGCGCCAGCCGCCGGCCTCGCGCGCAAGGACGATGTCCGAAGGCGGCACGCGCTTGTGCACCCGCCAGCGGGCCCGGCCGTCGGTGAGCGGCGCCATGATCGCCACCGAGTCCGTCTGTCTGGTCCAGTTGCCCATGACGCTCGATAGCTCGGTGTCCAGCCCGTGCTCCTCGCCGGACGGCTTCCGGACGTGCACGACCAGCACAACGGTCAGGAACGGCAGCCGGTGGAGGAGCCCCCGCAGGTACCGGACGATCGGCTTCAGCTCCTCGCCCCATTCCTTGCCGTCGTGCATCGACGTCACGGTGTCCAGGAAGATCACGACGGGCAGGCCCGCCTCGCCGAGCCGCACCATCTCCGCCTCCAGCTCGGCCTGCCAGGCGGGATCGCCGAGCACGAGTCCTGCGAAGCTCACCCGGTGATACCGCGCCACGTCCGCCCGCGTCAGTCCGAGGTAGGCGAGACAGTCCTGTTCGCGGCGCCACTCCTCCGCGTCCCCGTTCTCCTCGTCCGCGACTGCGACGATGCAGGGCCCAGAAATCGAGTAACGACCGAACAAGGCCCCACGCCCGGCTGCCAGCAACAACCCCGCCTGGAGGCGCGCATAGCTCTTCCCGATGCCCTCGAAGCTGGCGATGGCGTTGAGCGTGTTCGGGCGCCACAATCCCTCGACGTGCCACGCGTCCGCGTTGATGGGGCGGGTCATCTCCGCGATGCTGGTGAACCGCAGCTGCCTCTCCTCCGGTGGCGCCGTGGGACCCGACTGGCCGTTGCCCCGTGGCGGTCTGCGATCGTCGTGCGGGATGTCGTACTCGGCGTAGGCCTCGCGCCAGTCGGCGCCGTGATTCACGCCACGGCCCCTCTGCGGGCCCTCGCAAGCGCCCACAAGCTGAACGCGTCGTGTCCGGCACCCTCGGGCCCGTGGAGGTCGCACGTCGGCGAGTGACACCACACGCGGTCGTCGTTGCGGGCGATCGACAGACTCGGGCGCGCGTCCGGATGGGCCGGACAGCGAACCGTACGGCCGGGCCGCGTCAGTACCGGGTCGCAGCCCCAGTCGCGGATGAGAACCGCCGAGCAGCCCACTTCGCGGTTGAACGTGGCGATGGGCGAGGATCCGGGGTCGGCGGCCCTGCGCGGCGCGGACGTGGCCTCCGAGGACGGGGGCACGTAGCGCTCGGCGAGCCCGACCATGACCGCCGCGGGGCACACGTCGACCGCGAGCATGAGGTCGACGACCCCCAGCGGCAGGCGCCTCCCGTCGGCCGTCTCCAGCGGGTAGCGGCGGTGCGTCGCGGGGTGCGGCATCGTCGGCGCCCGGAGGCAGTGGCCGACGCTCGTCCGGTCGTACAGCCGGTCCGAGCCCGGGCGGAGCTCGACCTTGGGGTCGTCGGCGACGTCTGCCTCGCGGCAGAGCTGGCGCAGCGCGCGGCGCGCCAGGATGCCCGGCAGAGGCGCGTCGACGGGGATACGCACGTGGCAGCCTCGTCGGCTCCGCTCCAGGTAGGCCACACCGCCCAGCTCGTGCACTCGCCGCACCAGGCGACCGCCCTGCTCCACGCCGTCGTCCCGGTCGATGTCGAGCGCGGGGCTGACGGCCCGGTTATCCGAGCTGAGCGAGTAGAACGAGAGCGGCCGTCCTGAGGCGAAGGCGGCGTGCACGACCCGGGCCGTGAGCGACCGCCCCGCCCGCCGCCAGTGGTCGTCGATCCACTCCGCGTAGTCGTTACGACTGCCGGCAAACGTCGCCGTGAACAGCTCGCAGGCGTCGAGCTGGTTCGGTGTCGCGCTCACGGACACACCTTGCGGCCAGGCCCCGTCCGCAGCTCCATCGCGGTCGCCGCGGTCAGGCTCGACGGCGTGGCAGCCCGTCTGCTCTCGGAGCTGGAGGACGCACGATCACCTTCCAGCGAGCTCTCGGTCACAACCAGGGCGGGCGTTCGATCCCCTAACTGGGCCTGTTTCCGGGCCGAGCTTGAGCGTGGGAGGGCCCCTGTTCTATCCCCTGACTGCGCGTCATCCGGCGTAATCCGGGCCTGTCCGCGAGCACGACGACGGGCGCGAGCCCGGCTCGCCTCAAGGGAGCGGCGGGCCATGTCCGCCCGGAGCAGGAAGTCCGCCCGTCTGGCGACCTCCTCGAGCGTGAGCGTCTCGCCTCGCGCGGCGGCCTCGTCGCGGGCGCGCTGCCCGTAGCGACTCATCCGGGCCGCCGTGGCAGCGGCCGTGTTCGTCTTGCCCGCCCCGTGCATGGCAAATGCGGCGATGCGGGCGCGCAGGCTTCGCTGGGCGGGGGTGAGGCTCGTCGTCATCCCGCACTCGCCAGGCGGCGCAGCGCGCGCTGTTGGCCCGCGCGCAAGTCCGAGAGGATCGGGTCGCGCTCTGGCCGACCACGCTGGGCATCGAGCACGAGAGCTGCCACGAGGCCGACGATCTTCGCGTCGGCGGTCGTGGCCACCACCACATCGCCCATGGGTGACGGCCGGACGATCTTGAGTACAGTGCCCGATGCTTGCTGCATGATCTCTAAGCGCAGCGAACACCCGGCCTGTTTAGCCTTTCTCGAGCAGTTTCCTGAGTTTCTTCGCGGTCTGGTTCACGGTTGCGCGGACGGTGCCGGGCGCGATGCCCAGCTCCTGTGCGATCTCCCCCGACGGGAGGCCGGCCGCCCACCGGTGGATCACCTCGCGCTGGCGCTCAGTGAGCGCAGGGAGCGCCGCAGCCAGAGCCACCAGGCGTTCGCGTTCGGCGGCGGCTGCTTCCCGCATCTCGACTTCATCCTCAGGACCGGGCGCTCCGTCCACCAGCAGGTCGCCGATGGTCAGATCGGAGCCGTCCTGCGTGGGCACGTCGATGCTGCCGACGGGTCGAGCGCGCGGGCGGTCGCGATTAGCGTGGCCGAGAATCTCGCCGTGATCCGGATCAGCCCGACGATGAGCGGGCCGATCCGGTACGAGCATGGCGCCGACCGCATCCTGTTGCAGCTCGCGAACGATCGCCCGGAAGAGCCGGCCGCGCCGCTTCTCTGAGCTGGGTTGGTCGATCGCCCACTCCGCGGGATGGGCGACGAATGTGGCCGTCCCGGTGGCGGGGTCGAACCGTGCCACCGCCCAGTCGACCGGGGGCCACCCGTCGTCCTGCCATGCCTTGTCGCTCAACAGGTAATCCGAGGCGGCGGCCCCGACGAGCGCCCGCACGGTCTCACCCGGAGCAGCACCTGTTCGGCGTTCTGGTTCGAGCCGCTCACGGACGCGCTCCACGTCGGACTTGGCGATCTTCGTCCGCAAGAGTGCGTCGGCCACCGGCCACGGCCCCGTCACGGCGAGTTGCGTCAGTCCGACAAGATCGTAGGCGCCCAGCACGTACATTCTGCCGCCGCGCTCGCTGATGGCAACCGCCTGCCATGCCAGCAGCCCTTCGGGCGCCCGCAGCCGCGCGAGCTTTCCGCCGCCGGCCACGTGTTCCACGACCTCCTGCAGCGGGACGAGCGCCTGCGATCGGTCGCCGAGCACCGCACGTCCGACGGCAGCGTCGTCCACGACGACTTGGCCGCGTCGCTCGTCCCCCGTCAATGCGATCTCTAGGGCCGCAGCCCAGTGATCGTCGAGCTGGACGATGAGACGATCGAACCAAGCATCGAGGGGGTCGTCGAGATCGGGGCCCTGTACTGGAGCGCTCACAGCCGGTCGGCTGGGCTGCGGTCGCGGAACGCGGCGCGGGCCCGCTCGTCCGCTGCGGACGCAGCGTAGCGGCTGAGCATGGTCCGGCTCCTCCATCCCGCCAGCCTCATGAGGTCAGTCTCGTTGCCGCCCGAGCTGAGCCACTCGTGGGCGAACGTATGCCTCGTCACGTGGACGTGGAAGCCAATGAGCCCGGCCGCTGCGGCGCGACGCTTGAGCGCCTGCACAATCCCGCGGGCCTCTAAGCGGCCGCGTTTGCCGAGCCAGAGCCAGCCAGACGCGGCGTCTGGCCGGCGGTGGCGGACGCGCAGGTAGCGATCGAGCGCACGGGCGACAGTGGGTGAGTACGGCAGAGCCCGCCGTGAGCCGCCCTTGCCGGTCACGATCGCGACCTTCTGGACGAAGTCGAGATCCTCTAGGCTCAGGCCCGCGATCTCCGAGAGTCGCGCCCCGGTGTCGTACAGCAGGAGCGCGAGTGCTGTGTCCCGACGGGCCCCGAACTCGGTCCCCGCGCACTTGCGCAGGAGGGCCCGCATGTCGTCGACGGACAGGACCGGGACCGGGTGCACGGCGACCTGGGGCGGGCGCATCCGCGCCATCGGCGAGGTCTCGATCTCGCCCTCGTCGGCGAGCCAGCCAAAGAGCACGCGGAGCGACCGGTAGCGCAGCGCGATGGTGGCCGGGCTGCGGCCCGTCGCTCCGAGCTCGCGCAGGTACGCTTCGACATGCTCGCGGCGGAGCGCGTTCGCCTGCGTCGGCATGCCGTGGGCGACGAGGAAAGCCGCGAGCTGGGCGGCCGACTCGGCGTAGCTCTCGACGGTGCGTGGCGACTTCCGCTCGGCCTCCAGGTGGTCCCGGAACCGCGGCAACTCGTCGCGTAAGTCCCCGAAGCGGATCGGGATCGGCGCGCTGGTAGCCACCTACGACCCCCTTGAGTGTGTCCAGTTAGGGGATCATACCACCAACGTGCTAACCGCATGACATGGAAAGAGCCCCTGTTAGGGGCTCAATCCGTGCTCGTTCTGGAGAGGTGGCTGGCGAGGAAGGATTCGAACCTTCAATCCCCTGATCCAGAGTCAGGTGCCTTACCGTTAGGCCACTCGCCACCGGCTCAGAGCTAGATCGTAGCAGAGGGGCGGATTCGGGATCCGCTGACCACGGACGACCAAGCCGAGTAGCGTTGTCGGCGTCGGTGGTTGGAGTGCCGCACGCGGGCCCCGGTGTCTCGGACGGCGCGGCTAGCGCCCCGACCGCGTGGGCTGGCGTCGTCCCCGCGAGGTTCAGGTGTCCTGCCGGCCCTGCGCCTGGAGCTTGGCCCACGTGTCCTTGAGAGTGAGCGTGCGGTTGAACACGAGGTGGCCGGGCGCCGAGTCGTGGTCTAGACAAAAGTAGCCGAGTCGCTCGAACTGCACAGTCTCGCCCGTCGGAATCGTGGAGAGGATCGGCTCCACGAAACAGTCGGGGAGCACCGTCTCGGAGTTTGGGTTCAGGTCGGCGAACAGGTCGCCGCCGTCCGCTCCGGGATCCGGGCGGGTGAAGAGGTGGTCGTACAGCCGAACTTCGGCGGGCATCGCGTGATCGGCCGAGACCCAGTGGAGGGTCGCCTTGGGCCGCCGGCCGTCGGGTGCGTTCCCACCCCGAGTGGCCGGATCGTACGTGCACCGCAGTTCGACGACCTCTCCGGCTGAGTCCTTCACGACCTCGCGACACGTCACGAGGTACGCAGCGCGGAGACGCACCTCGCGACCCGGGGCCAAGCGAAAGAACTTCGCTGGAGGATCTTCCATGAAGTCATCGCGCTCGATCCATAGTTCGCGCGCGAAGGGCACCTTGCGGTGCCCGGCCGACGGGTCCTCCGGGTTGTTGACGACGTCCATCTCCTCGACCTGCCCGTTGGGGTAGTTCTCGATGACCAACCTAAGCGGCCGAAGGACCGCGAGACGACGGGGAGCATTCCTATTGAGGACGTCGCGCACCGCATGCTCGAGCATGCCCATCTCCACAACACTGTCGCTCTTCGCCACCCCGATCATGGCTGCGAAATCGCGTATCCCATCAGCGGGGAAGCCGCGACGACGAAGGCCCGTGATCGTGGGCATCCGTGGATCGTCCCAACCGCGCACGTACCCCTCGTTGACGAGGCGCAGGAGGACTCGCTTGGAGAGGACGGTGTGCGTCAGGTTCAGCCGCGCGAACTCGTACTGCCGCGGGCGAGAAGGCACCGGAAGGTTTTCGATAAGCCAATCGTAGAGCGGCCGGTGGTCTTCGAACTCGAGCGTGCAGATCGAGTGGGTGATGCCCTCGATCGCGTCGGACTGGCCGTGCGCGAAGTCATAAGTCGGGTAGATGCACCACGCGTCGCCGGTGCGCGGATGCGCAGAATGCACGATGCGATACAACACCGGGTCTCGCAGGTTGATGTTTGGGGAGGTCATGTCGATCTTGGCGCGCAGCACACGTGCACCGTTGGGGAACTCGCCGTTCCGCATCCGCGCGAAGAGTTCGAGGCTCTCCCCGACCGGCCGGTCTCGCCAAGGGCTATCCCGGCCGGGTTCAGTCAGCGTGCCCCGATGCTCGCGGATCTCGTCCGCCGATAGGTCGTCCACGTAGGCCTTCCCGGCCCGGATGAGGTCGACGGCCCACCCGTGGAGCTGTTCGAAGTAGTCAGACGCGAAATATAGGTGCTCGCCCCAGTCGAACCCCAGCCAGCGAACGTCCGCCTGGATTGCGTCGATGTATTCCTGCTCCTCCTTCGTGGGGTTCGTGTCATCGAAGCGCAGGTGACAGCGGCCGCCGAACTCGCGCGCAATTCCGAAGTTCAGACAGATCGACTTGGCGTGACCAATGTGCAGGTAGCCGTTCGGCTCCGGCGGGAAGCGGGTGATGATCATCTGGCGCCGGCCTTCTCGCAGGTCGGCGGCCACGATCTCCCGAATGAAATCGCCTCGTTCCGGCGAGGCTGATGCCTGCATGTTCACGTCGAGGGGGCTCCCGTCTCGTTGGCTCATGGAAGCCAACCTGCCATCATGCGCGGCTCCCAGCGTGCCGCCAAGGTTGGAACGCACGCGGGGAACCATGCGCGCTCACCGGTCGCGGCTGGGGGCGATGGGTGAGCTCACGGTGGTGGCTGAGGACCGAGCCTAACACAGCGGCGGGCACGACGAGGCCGGCTTCGCTGGGATCGCCTGCGGGCCGCATCGTAGGGCCGGGCGGACCGCGATCCTCGACGCGCGAACCCCGAGGAGCCGGTGTGAATGCCGATGGGCCCCTGAACCCCCCGCTCGTCACAGTTGTGGATGGGCGGATCGGCTCTGGTGCAGCACCATGACTTCGCGCAACCCTATCGTGTCGTCCGCATGGGCGCGGATGCTTGGCTGTGACATGCCGCTGTGAGCGCCCTGTCCGTCGTTCCCATTCTCGGGCTCGGCGGGTTCCCGGCCGGGACGACGGCTCGACCCCGAGGAGGCTCGTGGATGGATCAGCGGTGGGAATGCCTCGACGGCAACGAGGCGGCGGCTCGGGTCGCCTACGCGCTGAGCGAGGTGATCTCGATCTTCCCGATCACTCCCGCCTCGCCGATGGCGGAGCACGCCGACGACTGGGCGGCGGCGGCACGCCCGAACCTCTGGGGCTCCGTGCCCGACGTCGTCGAGATGCAGTCCGAGGGCGGCGCGGCCGGCGCGATGCACGGCGCGCTCCAGACGGGGGCCTTGGCGACGACGTTCACGGCGTCACAAGGGCTCCTCCTGATGATCCCGAACATGTTCAAGATCGCGGGCGAGCTGACGCCCGCGGTCATCCACGTGTCGGCCCGCACGATCGCCACCCACGCGCTCTCGATTTTCGGCGACCACAGCGACGTTATGCACGCCCGGTCCACCGGCTGGGCGATGCTGGCCGCCGGCTCGGTCCAGGAGGCCCACGACTTCGCCCTGGTGGCACACGCGGCGACGCTCCGGGCCCGCGTGCCGTTCCTCCACTTCTTCGACGGCTTCCGCACGTCGCACGAGATCAACAAGATCGCGCTCGTCACCGAGGACGACATGCGGGCCCTGGTGCGCGACGAGGATGTCCTGGCCTTCCGCAGCCGCCGCCTGACACCTGATGCCCCCGTCGTGCGCGGCACCGCCCAGAACCCGGACGCCTTCTTCCAGGCTCGCGAGGCGTCGAACCCGTACTACCTAGCCGTCCCTGGCATTGTCCAGGCGGTGATGGGCGAGCTGGCCGCGCGGACCGGTCGGCGCTACGGGCTGGTCGACTACCACGGGGCGCCCGACGCGGACCGCGTCGTCGTCGTGATGGGATCGGCCATGGGCGCCGTCGAGGAGACCGTCGACACGCTGAACGCCGCGGGCGCGCGAGTCGGCGTCCTGAAGGTCCGCCTCTTCCAGCCGTTCCCCGTCGACCAGGTCGTTGCCGCCCTGCCGTCCACCGTGCGGGCCATCGCAGTCCTCGACCGGACGAAGGAGCCGGGCGCGGTCGGTGAGCCGCTGTACCAGGCGGTCGTCACCGCGATCGCCGAGCGGATGGACGGGGACGAGCCGCCCTTCGCGACGATGCCCCGGGTCATCGGCGGTCGCTACGGCCTCGCCTCCAAGGAGGTGACGCCGGCGATGATCAAACCGGTGTTCGACGAGCTCGCGAGCGAGCGGCCGAAGCGCCACTTCACCGTCGGCATTTACGACGACGTGACGCGCCTCAGCCTTCCGATCGACACCAAGTTCCGGCGGCCGCGACCCGCGGGCGAGGTCCAGGCCGTCTTCTTCGGCCTCGGCTCGGACGGCACTGTGGGCGCCAACCATGCCTCGATCAAGATCATCGGCGAGGGGACCAACCTCCACGCCCAGGGCTACTTCGTCTACGACTCGAAGAAGTCCAATGGGCTCACGGTCTCGCACCTGCGGTTCGGACCCGAGCCGATCCGGTCGGCCTACCTGATCGACGCTGCAGACTTCGTCGCCTGCCACCAGTTCGGGCTCCTCGAGAAGACGGACGTCATCGGGTTCGCGAAGCCCGGCGCCACTGTCCTCCTGAACTCGCCGTATGGCCCAACCGAGGTCTGGGAGCACCTTCCTCGCGAGGTTCAGCAGCAGCTCATCGAGAAGTCCATCGAACTCTGGGTCATCGACGCATCCGCCGTCGCGACCGAGGTCGGGATGGGCAACCGCATCAACACGGTGATGCAGCCCTGCTTCTTCCACCTCGCCAACGTGCTCCCGGCGGCCGACGCGATCGCCCGCATCAAGGCGAACGTCGAGAAGACCTACGCCAAGCGCGGCCAGGCCGTGGTTGAGCGCAACTTCGCCGCCATCGACCGCTCGATCGAGCGGCTGAACCGGGTGGCGCTCGGCTCGGCCGCCACCGGCGCTCCGATCCCGCCCGTCGTCCCGGCCGGCGCACCGGAGTTCGTCAGGAACGTCACGGCGGAGCTGATGGCGGGTCGGGGGGACCTGCTGCCGGTGAGCGCGTTCCCGGTGGACGGGACGTTCCCCACTGGCACGGCCGCCTTCGAGAAGCGGGCCATCGCTCACGAGATTCCGATCTGGGATCCATCGATCTGCATCGACTGTGGCAAATGCGCCATGGTCTGCCCGCACGCGGCCATCCGGATGAAGGTTTTCCCGGCAGGTGCCGTCGCCGGCGCCCCAGCCGGCTTCCAGAGCAAGGAGTTCAAGTCTCGCGACCTCGTCGACCACCGGATCACGATTCAGGTTGCGCCAGACGACTGCAATGGCTGCGGCGTCTGCGTCGACGTGTGTCCGGCCAAGAGCAAGACGGAGGTCCGGCACAAGTCGATCAACCTCGAGCCGGCGGACGCCTACCGCGACGTCGAGCGCCCGAACTGGGAGTTCTTCCAGTCCATCCCGCCGCTCGACCGGAGCCTCATCGCTCACGACACGATCAAGGGTGCCCAGGTGCTCGAGCCGCTGTTCGAGTTCTCGCTCGCATGCAACGGCTGCGGCGAGACGCCGTACCTAAAGCTCGCCTCCCAGTTGTTCGGCGACCGGATGATCGTGGCCAACGCGACCGGCTGCTCGTCGATCTACGGCGCCAACCTGCCGACCACCCCCTGGACGGTGAACGCCCAGGGCCGCGGACCAGCCTGGAATAACTCGCTGTTCGAGGACAATGCTGAGTTCGGGCTCGGCATGCGCCTCGCGCTCGACGCACAGACGGACCACGCCCGAATGCTCCTCGAGCGGCTGGCGCCGATCGTCGGCGAGACGCTCGCCCGCGACATCCTCGATGCCGACGGGTCGACCGACGCGGAGATCGCCCTCCAGCGCGACCGCGTGGAGAAGCTCCGCGAGGCGCTCGGCCGGGTCGACGGCGCAGCCGCGTCCGACGCCCGACAACTGCTCGCCCTCGCCGGCGACCTCGTCCCCAAGAGCATCTGGATTGTCGGCGGCGACGGGTGGGCCTACGACATCGGCTACGGCGGGCTCGACCATGTCCTGAGCTCCGGCCGCAACGTCAACGTGCTCGTGCTCGATACGGAGGTCTACTCGAATACCGGCGGCCAGGCATCGAAGGCCACCCCGCGTGGCGCCGTTGCCAAGTTCGCGGCCGCCGGCAAGCCCACCGAGAAGAAGGACCTCGGAGCCGTCGCCCGTGCATACGGCAACGTCTACGTCGCCCAGGTCGCCATGGGGGCGAACGATCTGCAGACCACCAAGGCGCTCCTCGAGGCCGACGCGTGGCCGGGGCCGTCGCTCGTTATCGCCTACAGCACGTGCATCGCCCACGGGATCGACATGGAACGGTCGATGTCGCACCAGCGCGATGCCACCAGGAGCGGCTACTGGCCGCTCTACCGCTTCCGCCCGAGTGACATCGAGGACGGCCAGCCCTTTAAGCTCGACTCGGCCAAGCCGTCGATCCCGCTCCGCGACTTCGTCGTGGACGAGACCCGGTTCTCGATCCTGGCCCGAACGCAGCCCGCGCGGGCCGCTGAGCTCGCCGAGCTCGGTCAGGCCGACGTCAACGAGCGCTGGCGCTACTACGAGCAGCTCGCTGCGATGCGTCGCAGCGTGCCGCACGTCTATCACGGCCCTGGTTCGCTGCCGCAGCCTGCGGGCGGTCCAGCAGAGCCCACCGACATGGGAGACGAGACGTGACCGTCGACCTGAGCACCCGCTATCTCGGCCTGGAGCTGGGTTCCCCGCTCGTCGCTTCTCCCTCCCCGCTCACGCGCGACCCAGACAGCGCCGCGCGGCTCGTCGAGGCCGGCGCGGCGGCGCTCGGCCTGCCGTCGCTCTTCGAGGAGGAGATCCTCGAGGAGGAGATCGAGCTCAACCGGTCGCTCGAGGCGGGGAGCGACCAGTTCGCCGAGGCCCTCGATTACTTCCCGGCCATCAGCTCGTACACGGGAACCGGCGATCAGTACCTGGACCGCCTCCGGCAGATCAAGGCG
The DNA here is from genome assembly GCA_052144055.1 of Candidatus Limnocylindrales bacterium. Lineage (GTDB taxonomy): Bacteria > Chloroflexota > Limnocylindria > Limnocylindrales > CSP1-4 > JAJYNJ01. The sequence goes on along the minus strand of JBKQRF010000304.1, from coordinate 2,087 downwards.
CGGGTCGCCGTCCCCGTGATCGCGAGCCTCAACGCCAGTACTCCGGGCGGCTGGGTTCGCTATGCCCGGCTGATGCAGGACGCGGGCGCCGACGCGCTCGAGCTCAACCTCTACCATGTGGCGGCGGACCCGTCGAAGACCGCGAGCGACATGGAGGCCCGCGATCTCGACGTGATTGGCGCTGTGCGGGGCGCGATCGACATCCCGCTCGCGGTCAAGCTCAGCCCCTACTACTCAGCCTTCGCGGGCTTCGCCCGCCGGGTCGTCGATGCCGGTGCCGACGGCCTCGTGCTCTTCAACCGGTTCTACCAGCCGGACCTCGACCTCGAGTCGCTCGACGTCGTCGCTCGCCTCGAGCTGAGCCGTCCGTCCGAGCTGCGCCTGCCGATGCGCTGGATCGCGATCCTGCGTCCGCAGTTGCCGCCCGGCGTCTCGCTCGCGGCCACGTCCGGCATCCACGACGGCACTGACGCGATCAAGGCCCTCATGGTCGGCGCCGACGTCACGATGATGACCTCGGCGCTGCTGCGCCAGGGGCCAGGCCACATCCGTAGAGTCGAGGCCGAGATCCTGGCCTGGATGGCGGAGCGCGAGTACGACTCCATCGCCCAGCTACGCGGCAGCGCGAGCCAGGCGGCGGTGGAGGATCCGTCCGCATTCGAGCGGGCGAATTACAGGAACGTGCTCCACTCGTGGACAACGGCGTCGAATCCCGTGCCGACGGGTTCATGACCCTGGACGCCGAGCCTGCGTACCGGCATCGTGTGATCGCGACGCCGGTACGTGTCACAGGGAGTGCGGAAGGTGTACGCGCCGGGCCCGGCTGGGCGTCTCAGCCGACGGCCGACGGGCCGCGCCCGGCCACGGATTGCCAGTCCGATCGCGGACGGTGGGGCGGGCGCTGCCCGGACTGCGGCGCACTGTTGCCCTCCCTGCCAGGCCCGCTTCGTTCCTGGCACGCCGCACGGGCTATTGACTCTGAGCGGTCGGCGCTTGCCCGGGCGGCCCTGGGCGCCCCGGGTCGGTGATGACCGAGCGCTGACCAAAGCCGATATCTCGGGCAGCGCTGGGTTCGCTCAGTCCTCGACACCTTCGAGATCCCACGCCTCGCAGAGTCCCCGAGGCAATGCTCGCTGCCTGCCGGGCAGCTGTTCATGCAGTAGCAGGCTATTCGGTCCAGACCCGCCAGCGCGCCGGCGGCGTCGGAGGGCCGCCACTTGGCCGTCTCCGGACTGCCCTCGAGAGTGGCTGGTCGAGAAGATCGTTTATGCCTCGTGCATCGCCTGCCTGCATCGCGGCGTCTCCAGAGCTCCTGTCTCACGCTCGCGACGGACGGCAATCTGCCGCTCGCGAGCCGTAGCCGCAGGCACAGGCCGGGAGTATCGTTGAATCGTGAAGGGCGATCGAGTCGAGGCCGTGGTCGACACGGGACAGGGGGTCCAGACCTTCGAGATCGTCGCCACGCGGGCCGGTCGCCGCATTGAGGTCGTCACGTCCCGCGGGGTGGTCGAGGTCCGCGAGGTGACCCGCACCGGCCAACCGGTCCGGACCGGCCGGTTCATGACTAGCCGTCTCATCGCCCTCGTGGAGCACCCTGCGCTGGACGAGCGAGGCCGGGTCGAGGTGACCACGCGCCACCGAATCCAGCGCGACCGGGCATAGGGGCACCGTGCCGGACAGCATCGCGCTCCCCTAGTCTGCCGGCCGGGATCAGCGAGTGGCGTGCCGCGCAGGCGCGATTCGCGCGCGCAGCCGCAGCGCCGTGTACTATCCCCCAGCCGTAAGGCGCCGGCAAATCATCTGCCGGCGACCTCCGGCCGCATACGTTGGGCCGGGATCGGACGGGGAGTAGCGTCGCGCACGCGGCGCTCCGGGCACGTCATCCCCTTCCGATCGGTCGAAGGGACGCAGGTGCAGCGGACGCGCCCTGTGCTCGCCCGGCACCCGGTCAGGCATGTGACGGTCACGTCCCATAGCGTGGTGTCACAACGCAGGTGGCCGAGAACGAGAACGGCCACCGCGTCATCCTCGCGTCGTTGGAGTAGGAACCGACGACACGGAGGGAGACCACGATGGCCGACGAGAGA
>JBKQRF010000303.1:0-5448 GCA_052144055.1 Candidatus Limnocylindrales bacterium | reverse complement strand
GCTCAGGTTCGAGCTCGACAACGCGCGCAAGGACCTGCGCTACTACACGCACCTCGCAGAGTCGCTGGACATGCCGTCGGTGGTCGGCGAGGCCGTCCACCAGTCGCTGGCGCGGGCCCGCGCGCTGGGCTATGGCACGAAGTTCGTGCCGTCTCTGGTCGAGGCGCAGGAGCAACTGGGTGGCGTGAACATTGTGGCCCGCTGAGGGCTGCCGAAGACCTGTCGGGCAGAGTCAGCCGTAGAAGGCTGCGAACCTCTGCTCACCTGCAGGCACCCTTCACGTCGATTCAGCAGCGCCGTCGGCGGCCGCGTGATCGGCTACCTGACGGAGAGCCAGGACGCGCCGGGCAGGGGTAGCGGTGGCCATTTCCTGGGCGCGTCTGGTTGGTCCGGTGGACCACGGTCGGCCAGGTGACGCTTGAGACAACGCAGTGAGGCCCGGCTGCCCTCAGTAGCTGTACCCATCCCGCTCGGGCTCGGCGAGCTGTCAGGCTAACCTCAGTGCCGTTGTGTGCTGTCCAGATGGATTGCCGAGAATAGACATCGACGGCTCGGAATCGCGGTCCCGGCGCGACAGAGCGATGGAAAGGATGCGAGGACATCGTGCGGTTGCTGCACTACTGGACGCCCACCGGTCCGAGGTTAGCGGTCACGACATCGGATGAGATACGCGACGCCGGCGGCCTCACCCTCGACGACGTGTTCGGCGGCCGTCTTCCCACAAGCGGCGGGCAAACGCTCGATGTGCAAAGTCTGCGGCTCGCCCCATGCGTTCCGCACCCCGGCAAGATCGTCTGCGTGGGCCTGAACTACCGGCGCCATGCCATCGAGACGCACGCAGCGATCCCCACACATCCGGTCCTCTTCTCGAAATTCGGCAACGCCCTGGCAGCCTCCGGCGAGGAGATCCCGCTCCCACCCGTCGCCGTCCAGTACGACTACGAAGCTGAGCTCGTCGTGGTCGTCGGTCAGCAGGCCACGCGTGTCGGCGAGGCAGAGGCCCTCGACCACGTCTGGGGCTACTGCAATGGGAATGATCTGAGCGCGCGTGATCTGCAATCACAGAGCAGCCAGTGGCTGCTTGGCAAGTCACTCGACCACTTCGCCCCGATCGGCCCCTGGCTGGTGAGTCGCGATGAGGCCGGGGATCCGTCAGCGATGCCCATCCGGTGCGCAGTAAATGGCGAGGTCCGCCAAGACTCCTCGGTCGGCGACATGATCTTCGCGGTCCCTGAGCTGGTGAGCTTCATCAGCCGGCACATCACGCTTGAGCCGGGCGACATCATCTTCACCGGTACGCCGGAGGGCGTGGCCCTGGGCCGACCTGATAAGCCATGGCTCCGGGCCGGCGATGAGGTCACCGTGGAAGTCGGACCACTCGGCATACTCGCAAATCGGATGACGGCGGGCTAGCGGAGCCGGAAAGGCCGCCCCGATACGACGGTCGGGACGGCGACGGGAGGCGATAGAGCACTCTCGGAGGCAGATCAGGGGCCGCTGCACGGCGTCGGCGGCGCTCACGCCGACGGCGGGTAGAGCACGTCCAGCAACGAGCCCACGAGCGTGTCCGGCAGGACTCGATCGGAGTTCGTCATGACCACAATCGTGACCCCGCCAGAGGCCGGGAAGTAGCGCATCGCCGAGCGGAACCCGGAGAGCGACCCGTCGTGTCCCCACGACCCGCGGCCCTCGAAGCTCCGGCGTTCGACGCCGAGGCCGTACGGCAGCACCGGGTGGAAGGCGGCCGTCAGGCCGAAGTCGAGCATCTGCGAGAGCTGGCCGGGCGGCAGCACCCTGCCCCGGTACAGGTAGAGGGCCCAACGCGCGAGATCGTCAGCGGTCGTGACGAGCGCCCCGGCCGCCCCGAGAGAGCTCTCGAGCGAGGTGAAGGGCAGGTGCGGGGTGCCGTCGGAGAGGTCCTTCACCGACCCGCCCGTGGGGCTGGTGAACTCGTAGCCGTGCGCGACGGTGCCACTGATGGGCTCCTCGCTCTGCAGGTACGTATGGGTGAGGTGGAGCGGAACGAAGAAGTGCTGGCGCAGCAGCGCGGCCAGCGTATTTCCCGTGGCCCGTTCGATGATCTGGCCGAGCAGGATGTAGTTCGAGTTGGAGTAGGACCATCCCTGGCCGGGTGGGAAGTGCGCCTTGCCGACGTACGCCAGCACTTGGGGCGCCGTCCACGCCCGCCGATGGTTCGCGTCGAGCGCGGCGAGCAGGGCCGCGTGGTTGAAGGCGTCGTCCACGCCGCTCGTGTGGTCGAGCAGCTCCCGGATGGTGATCCCGGTGTCGTAGGGGAGCCCGGGCAGCCAGCGCGCGATGGGGTCGTCCAACCCGAGCACGCCCCGGCCAGCGAGCTGCAGGACGAGGGCGGCAACGAATGTCTTGGTGATGCTGCCGGCGTCGAGGAGCGTCAGGTTGCCCATGGCCTGGTGAGCGGCGATGTCGCCGAAGCCAGCATGGCCCAACCAGGCAGCGCCGTCGGGATAGCGGATCACGGCCTCAAGGCCCGGCAGGTGGTTGACGCTCCGGAGCTGCGCCAGCGTCGTGGCCAGGCGCGTAGTGATGGCGCGGGTGAAGTGCGGCGGAGACGTCGCGACCGACCGGACAGTAGCCGACGGGGCTTGGAGCGCGGCGTCCGTAACCGCCGGAGCGTGGCTGACGGGCACGCTGCTGGCGGCCTGGGCCGGAGGCGCGACGGCGAGCGTGCCGGCCACCAGCAGCAGCGCAATCGCCATGGCGCGCAGCAGGCGGATCATCTGCGCCGCAGCCTGCCGCGGATCACGGTGGCGCGTCGAGTGGTGCTGGCCGGGATCGCGCATGAGCGATCAGGGTACGCTGGTCGCCGGCGCGCCGATCCCCGCGAGTGCAATCCTTGAGCTCGGGGTCTGTACCCGAGCCGCGTCCCGCTTTGCGGATCGCGGGACCGTGGCTTCGTCTGGCCTTGCTCCGCGCGTGGACGATGATCCCGGTGGCGAGGTGCGCCTGAGGCACGTGGGGGAGTTCAAGCGGCTCTGGACGCTGGCGGCTACACCGGCATGCCGGCGAGCGCCAGGACAACGCCGACCATGCCCGCGAGGAGCAGGCTGCTCACCATGCCGCGGCGGACGACGAAGAGCCAGAGCAGCGCGCCGGTCAACACCGGGATCTGCCACAGGTGCTGCAGGGACAGACCCAGCGGGATCGCCGACCCGGCGATGGCCCCGATGACGGCCGGCCCCGCGCCGGTGAGGAACGACTGAACGGATCCGCTGGCTCGCAGCTGGTCGAAGCGAGGCCCGCCGACGAGCACAAAGACGAACGAGGGCGCGAAGGCGACGAACGCAGCCAGCAGGCCACCGCCCACACCGCCGGCGGCGTAGCCAATGACCGCGACGGTCTGGAGAACAGGCCCCGGCGTCACCTGGCCGAGTGCGACAGCGTTGAGGAACTGGGGGGCGCTCATGAAATGGTAGGTGGCGACGGCGTCGTGCTGCATGAGCGGCACGATGACGAAGCCGCCCCCGTACGAGAGAGCACCCACCTTGAGGGCCACCCAGACGAGTGCCCCGATCCCGCCGGCCGTCAGCGCGTGCCCCGCGAGCGCGGGGACGATGGCGCGCGCAGTGCGCAGCGGCGACGGCCCGGCCGTCCGGCGGATGACGATCTCAGCCAGCCCGCAAGCCAGTAGCACGAGCACCAGGTAGGGGCCGATTGTGGCTGCGGCGCCAGCGCCGAGTAGCGCGTAGACGAGCCAGCGCGCCCGGTCCGATCCCTGGGTGCCGATGCGCTGCCAGCTCGTCGGCATGAGGCCGGAGGCTGCCCGCAGGGCCACCGCTGGCACCGCGGCACCAGCACTAGCCGCCGCACCGACGATCCAGGCCGGTGGATGGCTGGCCAGGAAGACGGCCGAGAGGGCCAGGATGAGGAGCAGGCCCGGGACGATGAAGCAGAGGCCCCCCACGAGCGCCCCGGCGGCCCCGCGCAGGCGCCAGGCGCAGAAGATCGCGAGCTGTGTGGAGGCGGGGCCTGGCAGGAGGTTGGTGGCGGCAATACCATCTTCGAACTCTCGGGCGGGCAGCCAGTGGCGCTCCTCCACGCAGAGGCGGCGGAGCAGCGCGATGTGGGTGGGGGGTCCGCCGAAGCCGATGCAGCCGATGCGGGTCCACTCTCGAGCGATCGTGCGGAGCGACACGGTTGCAACCTGATGGGTCCCCGTCGGCGGCTCGCGGTCGTTCATTGGGCAGGTATGCCTACCTAGGGAGCACGCGGGCGGCCCACAGCACGCCGAAGGTGACCGACGCGCTGCTCACGATGACCAGCGCCTTCTCCGGCACGCCCAACCAGCGGGGAGAGCCCATGGCCATCAGGGCTATGAGAAACGGCGTGAAGTCGAGCGAGTAGCGAAAGCCGTACTGCACGTACCCGCCCCCGTAGTAGAGCAAGACGGGGACCGCGACGAGAAGCGCGGCGGCCCAGAGCAGCAACGCGGGCAGACGGCGGAACCCGGCCCAGAGCGACGCCAGCAAGGCCGGCGACACGAGCAGCATCGAGAGCCCGGTGGGGTTCACCGCGAGGTACGGGAAGTGCGCCTGGAGCCCGAAGCCCTGCAGGAGCGCCAGGCGCAGGTTCTCGGGCACGTGCACCACCGCGAACAGGCCTTGGGCCCGGCTCGCGCCGAGCGTGGGGTTGGCAAGCAAGGAGATCGTGTACCCGGTCTCCAGAGGAGACCCGAAACGGGCCCAGTCGAAGGCACCGTAGATGGCGAAGGCGACGGCGATCGGCGCCGCCAGCGCCAACGCGGACCGGACCCGCTCCCGGCCTCGCCAGACCAGTGCGAGCCCGAAGGGGATCGCGGCGAAGATCGCCGTGGGACGGGCCAGAAAGGCGAGCCCGAAAAGGACGCCAAGGACGGCCGGTCGGCGCGCGCGGGTCCACTCGAGCAGCGCCAGTTCGAGGAAGAGGAACGCCTCGGCCTGCGCGAGGTAGTACAGGCTACCGAGCACCGAAACGAAGAAGAGCAGCGACCCGAAGGCCGTGAACCAGGCGATCCACGACGCCGTGCGCCCCCGGGCGCCGTAGGCGCGTGCGAGGGGCAACGCGAGCCAGGCGGCCGGGATCCCGAAGGCGAGCGAGACGAGATACGCCGAGAGGCCTCGCAGGGCCGGCAGGGCGACGAACGGGAGGAAGGGCAGGAGCTGCAGCACCCCGACCGCGACGTAGTAGCGGCCGCCGATCTCCACCGAGTCGACCGTGCCGGCGAACGTTGGGGAGTCCAGGTGACCCTGCACGAGGCGCTCGGCAAGCACCATCATGCGGTCCGGCGCAGGGTTGGTCATATGGAGGGGGCGGGTCCCAGTCAACGTCGCAACACGGACATCGATCCGAGGAGTGTAGCCAGTCGGTCGGCCGGGCTGTCCCAGCCGAGGACCTTGCGAGGCCGGAGGTTCAGCTCGGCCTGGACGAGGGCGA
>JBKQRF010000302.1:0-4082 GCA_052144055.1 Candidatus Limnocylindrales bacterium | reverse complement strand
AGCTCGGTCCGGCCTTCGGCGCGTCGATCCTGGGCAGCGTGCTCAACTCCACGTATCAGAGCCACCTGCAGCTGGTGGGGCTGCCCGCGCAGGCCGCGGCCGGGGTGAAGGGCAGCGTCTTCGGCGGGATCGCGGTCGCCCGCCAGCTGCATTCGGCGGCGCTGCTCGCCTCGGTGCGGACGGCCTTCGTGGCGGGCATGGACGACGCCATACGGGTGGCTGCTGCCGTCGCTGTGGCGGGCATCGTGCTGGCGCTTGTCCTACTGCCGGCCCACAGGCAGGCCACGGCCACTGCCGAGGCCCCGCAGGCCCAGGCGGGCCCGGTGACTGTGAGCGACTAAGAGGTGGACACGGCCGGGTATCGGATCCTGGCCTCGGTCGTGAAGGGCACGGTCGTCGGAGCATTCGTGCGCGACGATCGTGCCGTTGCGGGAGGTGTACCACGGACGCTATTCGAACCGCCGATCCACCCAGGTTAGGTCTGCGCGAACGCAAGAAGGTCAAGGCGCGAGCCCTGATCCAGCAGCACGCTCTGCGCCTCTTCCGCGAGCAGGGCTATGACGAGACCTCGATCGAGCAGATCGCGGAGGCGGCAGAGATGTCGCCCTCCACCGTGTTCCGGTACTTCCCCACCAAGCCGGACCTCGTGATCTACGACGACCTCGACGAACGGATGATCGAGGCGGTCCGCTCGCAGCCCCCTGAGCTGACCGCGGTGCAGGCCCTGCGCGCCATGTTCCGATCCGCCTTTGGCCGTCTGGCCGGCGAGGAGATAGTCCTGCAGCGCGAGCGCGAGCGGCTCATACGGAGCGTGCCGGAGCTGCAGTCGGCCATGCTCGATGAGTTCGCGAGAACCGTGGGGGAGATTGCCGATCTCGTGGCCGAGCGCACAGGCCGGTCTGCCGACGACGATGCCGTGCTGGCCCTCGCCGGTGCGGTCATCGGCATAACGATCGCGGCGTGGTTCGCCGCCGACGCGGACGACTGGACGCCTCGGTTCCTCCAGCGCATCGACACAGGCATGGCCTTGCTGGAGTCCGGCTTCCGGTTGTGAGAGATCGACGCGGTCATGTTCGACCGGGTCTGCTGAGGGAGATCGCGCGGTGACCTGGCGCAGTGACCGTGGAGTGATGTCGCCGGAAGGATCCTCATCCCGGGACTGCCGGGGCCGGGGCCGTCGCTGACCGCGGAGATGCTGGTCGTTAACGGCTACCCTTTCGGTGCAGGCCCCGGCGGGCGCCGTGCCGCCACCGTCTCCCCTATCACAGTCGGCCCACAAGACAAAGGAACACACCACACCTGAGCCGATCGCGCCTCCTGGGTCGTTCTCGTGCTGGGAGGAAGATCGCGCGGGGCCCGACGAGGTGTTCACGCTGCGCAGCGAGGTGGTCGCCGTCGATGGCGACATCGCCGTCGTGCGGGTCGTGGTGCAGTACCGTGAGCCGCTCCGTCAGAAGTACACGGACCTCTGGATCGTGCGGCTGGACGACCAGGGGCGCTGTTTGTCGTTCGAGGAGTGGCCGTACTGGCCCGGGGCCGTGGTCGACCAGGGAGGAGTGACCACGGCTGCCGTGGGCGACGCTCGGACCGCCGTTCACATGCAAGCCGCTCAGCATCGGTGCCGACCACGACCACCTTGAAAGCGCCCGGGGGCCGACGGGGGTGTTCGCTGCCGTTTGGGGTATGCTCAGGTGAACGGTGCGGGCTCCAGTCGTCCCGATCGAGCGCAGCACCGCCCCGCAGCCGTACCCCCGCAAGGTCAACGCCTCACGGCGCCGCTGCGTCTCGCCCAACCCCGCGCCGCAGCCCTGAAGGCTCGGCCCCTACGAACAGGATGGCGTCCCACCATGGCAAAGGTGATCGTGCAGCACCACGTGGCCGACTATGACCGCTGGTATGCGGTGTTCAGCGAGCACGAGGCCGTCCGGCGGGGACACGGCGCGACGGGCCACTCCCTCACTCGGGCGGTGGATGACCCGAACACGATTGTGATCGTGAACGACTTCGCCACCCTCGAGGGTGCCCGAGCGTTCTCGCAGGATCCCTCGCTCGCCGGTGCCATGGAGCGCGGTGGAGTCGACGGGACGCCGCAGGTGTGGATCGTCGAGGAAGCCGAGGCCAAGCCCTACGGGGCCACCTTGCTAGTCCTCCATGACGTCGACGACATCGAGCACTGGCTCAGTTCACCCCGCCGGGTGGAGGTATTCGGCCCCCTCGGCATCAGCGTTCGCACCTTCGTCGTCGACCGCGAGAAGAGCAAGCGGGTCGGCCTCATCGTGCAAGTCCCCAGCATGGACGTCTTCCAGCAGGTGATGGCGTCGCAGGCAGTCGCCGAGGCCATGCAGTTCGACGGCGTCCACCCCGAGTCGCTCGTCATCCTCACCGAGGCGTAGGCCGAACGATCGACCAGTAGTCTCGGCCCCGGTCCGGCCACCTGACGTCCTCGTCAGGGAAGGTCGACCGGGGCCGTGGGCTCCGTCAAGCATGCCCGTCGCCAATCGCGGACAGGAGAGGGGGTTGAAGCGCCCCGCAGCGATTGCCTCGGCACCATCAAGAGCACGAGCACCCACGTCTTGACGCCGGTCAGGGCCTCGCCCAAACTCGCCCTCCTGTACCGGCCGGTGTCTCTGTCTGTCACCGGAGCACGAAGGAGATGGGTGAACCTGAACAGCATTTTGATCGGATCGGCCGATCCGCAGCGCCTGACGGACTACTACACCAAGCTCTTCGGTGCACCCGGCTGGAACGAGGGCGGCTTCAGTGGTTGGCAGATCGACTCGGACTCTTCCTCACAGTCGGGCCGCATGATCAGGTCACGGGCACCAACCTGCAGCCGGGACGGCTGATCTGGAACAGCTGACCGCCGGACCGCGCCGCGACATCATCATCATCGGACTGAGGAGCTGGAAGTGGTTGTTGTCAGGGTCGGCGAATGTGGCGATCAATACGACGCCCGCCTCGTCCGACTGGTAGGGCTCGCGGATCACCGTTGCACCGGCAGCCTTGAGCCGTTCGAAGTCGGCATTCTTCCTGTCCACTCGATGCGTCCGCAGCGAATGGCCGGTTCTGGCGCGCTCGCCTTCCGCTCGCCGCCGTAAGCCTCGTCGCCTTCGTGAGGCGCAGAGTCAGTCACGCGCTCGGCGGCTTTACTGGTCACAGTGCCACGTTGCCCTGATCACAGGGGCCCATCTGCACTAACACGCCAAACGCCGCCCTGCGAGGCTGCTGGTCACGGAACGACCCGACCTCGCCCCGAGGTTCCGAACCGGTGGGGCGCGGAGCCCGTCTCTCGACGAGAGGTCCCGTGCCGATGACGCAGCATCAGACCGCGATGCTCGAACGCCACATCCTCGACCGTGCCCATCGCGCGCTCGACCGCCTGCTCCTGCGCATCGAGACCACAGCCGAGGTAGCGGGGACGCTCGAGGCATCCGCGCTCTCCGGTGTCGTGCAGAGCCTGCTCGATGACATCGACACCACCCTGCTCCCTCACATGGAGTGGGAGGAGCAGGTGTGCTTCCCGGAAACCGACCACCTGGCAGGCACGCCCTGGGCGACCCGGCTCCTCCGCCTCCAGCATGAGCAGATCCGTCAGCATCTCGAGCAGCTCCGCGCGGCCAGTCTCGGCCCAATCGAGCCGCACCAGCGCGCGATCCTCGAGCTGCGAGCGCACCTCTATGAGCTTCACGGCCTTCTGAACTGCCACCTCGAACAGGAGGAGCACGCCCTCCTTACCCTCCTCGTTGCCGCGCCCGACGAGGCCCACGCCGCGACTGGCTGAGACGCGACCTCATCCGCTGACGGTCGCGATGAAACCATTTCGTGTCGCTCGCCTCGGCGGCCTTCTCCTGCCTCGGCGTAGATTTCGAGCAGTTCCAAGCACGTAGCGGGCTTGCTCTTCTCCGCCCAGTTCGACACCAGCGGGACCGAGGCCCTGCTCGTGCTCCGGGTCATGCGGTCACGTCCCATAGCGTGGTGTCACAACGCAGGTGGCCGAGAACGAGAACGGCCACCGCGTCATCCTCGCGTCGTTGGAGTAGGAACCGACGACACGGAGGGAGACCACGATGGCCGACGAGAGA
>JBKQRF010000301.1:0-3567 GCA_052144055.1 Candidatus Limnocylindrales bacterium | reverse complement strand
ACTGCTCGCATCGGGTGGCCGAGTACCCCTGCTCCATATACCCGCTCAGCACGGGCTTCGTGCCGCTCTTCTTCTACGAGTCCGCTCTGAGCCTGCTCGGCCTTGCCATCGCCCTGTGGCTATCGCGCCGCCTGTCTGGGCACCTTCGCGACGGCGACCTGTTCTCCTTCTGGTTCGTCTGGTACGGAGCCGTCCGATCCATCCTCGAGACCTTCCGCATCGGCTACGACTGGACCTTCTTCGGCGTGCCGACGGCCGTCCTGGTCGGCCTCGCCGCCGTCGCGTATACGACCCTGGCGACCATCGAAGGGTGGATGCTGCAGTGGTAGGCGTAGGTGCCGGCCTTGGAGAAGGTGTGCTTGTAGGTCGCACCGCTTGCTAGGGTGCCGCTATCGAACGACCCGTCGTCAGCCGTGACGGTGTGCGAGACGGTCCCTGTGTTCGTCCAGGTCACGGTGGTGCCCACCGTGACCGTCAGCGAGGCGGGGGTGAAGCCGAAGTCGACGATCGTCGCCGCGGCCGTCCTGCCCGCCGGGGCGACGCTGCCACCGGGCGCGGCGCTCGCCGCCGGCGCAGCCGCGGGCGCCGACGTGGCAGGCCCGCCGCAGGCCGCCAAGGCGAGGGCCGCCGCGGTGATGACGACGAGCAACACGACCTTGCGCATGGGCATCAGTACCTCCTGTGCACAAGAACGTCGAAAGCCGCGGAATGGTTCTTGGCACGTCTCCTGGGCGATCGGCAGGGCGGGCCGGGCCTGCATCCTCGTATGAAACAGCGAGGCAACGCTTGACGTATCAGGAGTCAGCAAGGACCGTCACGGGTGGTACGCAACCCCACCCCCGGATGTCTTCGCGTTGCATTGGGAGGTCTTTCCCATGGACCGGTTCCGACTCGTCGTCGCGATCGTGCTGTTCCTTGCCGGGCTCGTCTGGTTCGGGCAAGGGACCGGGCTGGTGGGTGGCAGCCCGATGAGCAGCCAGTCCATCTGGGCGCTGATCGGCGCTGCTCTCGTGGTCGTTGCGGCCGCGCTGGCCTGGACTGCGCGACGCCCCGTACGGGAATAGGCCCGGACCCGCGACGACGGCCCGGTACTCGTGGCGCTCAGCGCGGCGCTCGACGCGCGGGCACACCTCATCGAGCCAAGGAGCGCCGCATGACCCACGCATCGCTCGCCACGGCCCCCATGCCGTCGACACCTCTCGTCGGCGACGGAGGCAGCGCATACCAGCCCGGCGTGTGCAACATCGGCCCCGCCGAGATCGCCCGGCGCCGTCGGGCGGGACATGTCGGACTCGGGGCCACCGTCGTCCTGCTGGCCGCCCTTCTGGTGCTTCATACGCCGCCGCTTGTGCGGCTGCTGCTGGTCCTCCCGGCGGCGGTCGCCGCGTCGGGCTACCTCCAGGCCCGCCTGCACTTTTGTGCCGGCTTCGCGTCACGCGGCGTCTTCAACTTCGGCTCCCTCGGCCAGACGGAGCAGGTCGTGGACGACGCGGCGCACGCGCGCGACCGCGCACGCGCGAACCAGATCGGTCTGGCCAGCCTCGCCATCGGTCTCGTCGTCGGGGCCCTAGCCGTGGTCCTCCCGCTGTGACGACGCTCGAACGCGGCCCTGTGTCCGACGACGCAGAGGCTGTCGACCGCCTGGACGCCGTGGTTGCCGCTCTCCGTTCGCACAACATCGAGGTGCTCATCGTCGACAGTGGCGAGCTGGCGCGCGACGCGGTCCTGAACCTGATCCCGGCCGGCGCCGAGGTGCACTCCGGCAAGTCGAAGACGTTCAAGGACCTGGGCCTCCTTAGCGAACTGGTGGAGTCCGGCCGCTACGAGGCCCTCCGGCCCCGCATCTTCGCCATGGACCGGGCCACGCAGGGCCGCGAGATCCGCAAGCTCATGGCTGCCCCCGATTACATGCTCGGCAGCGTCGCCGCCGTCACCCTGGACGGCGCGCTCGTCGCGGCCTCGGCCACGGGCAGCCAGCTGGGCGCGTATGCCGCCGGCGCCGGCCGTCTCATCCTCGTCGTCGGCAGCCAGAAGATCGTGCCCGATCTCGACGCGGCCTTGCGACGGATCCACGACGTCGTCCTCCCCTGGGAGAACACCCAGGTCCGGGCGAGGTTGGGCGTCGACACTGCCCTCGAGAAGGTGCTCGTGATCTACGGCGAGTGGCAGCCAGGGCGGACGACAGTCGTGCTCGTGCGCGAGCCCGTCGGGGTTTGAGGCGAACTGAGACTCCCATCTTGGAGGAAACGCGCTCGATCCGGGCTCTCGTCACTGCTAAGCCGGTGCTAGACGGGGCCGGCATCGATGCCCTCACCCACATCCTCGCGGCGGCCTTCCCGGCGAAGGTGCCTGCTGGTTCCAAGCGCTGACGTCGCCCGCGTCCAGCTGGGCTACCACTAGACTGCGAAGGGCGTCGAACAGCACGAAGTGAGGGCTGCCGTGGCCACGCACGCAACCACATTCGAGTTCGCGGATCGGGATCAGTTCCGGATCTTCGTCTACAAGTGGGAGCCGGCGCTGCCGGCCAAGGCGGCGGTGCAGATCGCGCATGGGGCAGGCGAGCACGCCCTGCGGTATCAGCGCGTCGCTGAGTTCCTCAACGACCACGGCTACGTCGTATACGCCAACGATCACCGGGGCCACGGCAGGACGGCGAGCTCGATGGAAGCCGCCGGCAAGGCCGGCGATGATGGCTGGAACGGGATCGTGTCCGGGTTCGCTCAGCTGACCGGCCTCATCACGGGCGAGAACCCGGGCCTGCCGGTCTTCGTCCTAGGGCACAGCCTGGGCTCGATCCTAGCCCAGCAGTACATCGAAGAGCACGGTGCCGACATCGCCGGCGTGGTCCTCTCGGGGTCGTGGGGTACCAACGGAGACACGACCGCCTTCATGGGGGCCCTCGACCACGCCATCTTGGCTCAGGGCCGAGATGCGCCGTCGATGGAGTACGTGGCGTTATTCGCGTCCCTGAACGAGCGCTTCGAGGGCCACACCGCGTTCGACTGGCTCTCCCGGGATCCCGTCGAAGTCAAGAAGTTCATCGATGATCCATGGAGCGGCTCGTTCGCCTTCAGCAATGGCTTGGTGCGCGACTGGTTCCTGGGCATGGAGCAGATCTGGCGGCCCGAGAACGAGGCTCGGATCCCGAAGGCGTTGCCCGTCCTGATCCTCTCGGGCGACCAGGACCCAGCCGGCGGGTTCTCGGCAGGCGCGCAGGTGCTGATCGACCGCTATCAGGCCCTGGGACTGGGGGACCTGACGTACAAGTTCTATCCCGGCGCTCGCCACGAGATCCTCAACGAAACCAACCGTCAAGAAGTGCACGCCGACATCCTCGGTTGGCTGGACACGCGCATCCCGACCGCCGTTTCGAGCCTGTGAATGAAAGTTCCCGATCGGGGTAGCCCGTCTGTGCCATGGAACCTGACACGGGCGAGGCCCTGAGGGCCTGTGGCCGAATGCCCTGGAGGGTTTGCTAGGCGTTTGACGCCTCCTCGGAGCCGTGGAGCAGTAGGAAACGCCAGGACCCGTCGCGCCGAACGAGCGTGCCGGTCAGGCAGTAGGGGA
>JBKQRF010000300.1:0-3504 GCA_052144055.1 Candidatus Limnocylindrales bacterium | reverse complement strand
GAGCTGCCCGATGCAGATCGGCAAGGGGAGACACTCGCGACCCGAAGTGTACAGCAGGCCCCGGTCGAGTTGACTCTGGTCCAGGGGCATCACCGCGCCCGCGGACAGACCCAGCCAGCCGACCGCCATGGCCAGCGACTCCGCGTGAAACCGTGAGAAGTTGGGGAACGACAGCTTCACCCTCGGGTCCTGAAGCGGCACCTGCTCGCCGTTCGAGCGCAGGACCCGACCGCCCCGGACGAGCCGGCAAGGAGTGAACGACGGTCGTGGGCGGGCCTGCGCTTCGGAGGCGTTCTGGATGATGTCCAGGAAAGCCTCCAGGCGGGTCTGCACGCCGGCGTCGGCGGTGTGGGCGTCGATCTCGAGGATGAGGTACGGCTTGGTGCCCATCTCCGACGCCAGCATGGAGTGCGAGAACGCATCGATGGTGCAACTGAAGTTGCTCATGCAAAGCAGGTACATATGAGGATGTCGTCGGGCGATGGCCACGGCATTCAGTAGCTGGTTGGCAAAGTGCCACGCCGTGGGCCCTGCTCGGACCGCAACGAGGCAATCGGCCGGGATCGCCAGCACGCCCATGCTGGCCAGCTTCTTGTTCACGGATTGGCACGCTTCCGGCGTGAAGGCGTTGTAGCTATGGCCGGCGAGCAGAATCGCCGGCTTCCCTTCAGCCAAGGCACGCTCGATCGCCCTTTGCCCCAGTTCGCTCAGGGCGCGCTCGGAGCGGGTCTGGGCGCTCACGGCGGCCGACCAGGCCCGCTCGGCCTGCCCTCGCTCGCAGCCCAGCTCGCGCACTGCCATCTCCACCAGCGCCGAGCAGGGCTCGTAGCCCTTGGTGAAATCGAGCAAGGGGGAGAGCAAGTGGACGGCGGGAAACGCCTTGGCGAGGAAATAGGGTCCCGCCTGGGTGATCGGGCACAAGTAGGAATCGCGGCAAGGGTTGGGCTGGGGCATGCGGGTCACGTGCGGGAGGAAGATCAGGCCCACGCCGTTGCGGGCAAGATCGAGGACCGCGCCGTGGGCGATCTGCGCGGGGAAGCAGAAGCCGGAATACGCCTTCAGTTCGCCTTGCGGGTCCACCCCGGAGAGGACCACCTCCATCCCCAGCTCCTTGAAGAAGGTCGCGTAGAGCGGGAAGAGCGAGTGCGTCGTCAAGGCCCTTGGAATGCCGAGGCGGGGACCAGCCTGCGGACTCGGCTGCCCGGCGTGGCTGAAGAGCACCGCGGCTCGCTCTTCTACCAGGTCCGGGGCCGCGATGGTGCGCGACTTCCGCTTCCAGACGTTCTCGAACAGGCTGCAACGGCCCCCGAACGGGAACCGCCGGCCGTCGACGTGGAAACGGTCGATGGTGCACGACATCGCACAAGCCCCGCAGGTGAACTGACCCACGCGCCGCAGTTCGGGCGCGGCCAGGGTCAACAATTCCGTCGCGGCCCCCGCCGCCGGCGTGCCGCCTGAACGCTCCAGGGCCAGCACCGCGACCCCGAGAGCTCCGAGCAATTCCGGGCGCGGAGGGATCACGACCTCGCGGCCGAGCCTCTGGGCGAAGGCGTGCCCGACCGCCCGGTTGAGGGCGACACCTCCTTGAAGAAACACCTTCCGGCCCACCGAGCGGGCGCCCTTGACCCGGTTGAGGTAATTCGCCGCGATCGCGCTGACCAGGCCGGCGACAATATTGTCGCGCGCATAGCCCTGCTGCTGGGCGACGCGGATCTCCGAGTTGATGAACGCCGCACAGGTCGCCTGGAAGTGCACGGGGGACGGGGCCTCCAGAGCGATCGCGGCGATCTGATCCACGGTGATCCCGAGATCGCCCTGGGCACTCTCCTCGAGAAAGGAGCCGGTGCCCGCCGAGCAGGCGTTGTTCATCGCATAGTCGACGGGGACGCCGTGGCGCAGGGAGATGTACTTGGCGTCCTGACCACCGATCTCGAAGATCGTGTCCACGCCGGCGTCGAAGTGCGTCGCCCCCGCGGCATGGGACGAGATCTCGTTGTAGACATGACAGGTTCCCAGATAGGCTCCGATCAACTCCCGGGCCGAGCCGGTGGCGCCCACCAGGCACACCCGGTGGTTGCCAACATCCTCGGCCAGCGCTCGGAGACACTGCCGTGTCGCCGACGCGGGATCACCCCGAGTGCGCGTGTAATGGGCGGCGACGACCGCGCGAGTTGAGGGATCGAGCAGGATGGTCTTGGTCGTGGTCGATCCCGCGTCCACCCCCAGGACCAACGGACCTTCAGGCGGGGACTGTCGGGACGGTTCGGCGATGACGTGCACGTGGCCGGCCGAGCTGCTGAGCGACGGGAGCGTGCCGAGGCTCGGCTGGATCGAGATCCGGAGTGACCGGTCACGCGGATCGTCTCGGACCAGCAAGGCGCTCCCCCAGGCCTCGAACCAGGGGCTCTCCGGGAGCACGACGAAATTCGTGTCGGGCAGTTTGTCACGCAAGGCCGCCAGCATCGCCTCGTTGCGGGACACGCCGCCGATGACCAGCACCCGATCCAGCGCGCGTTGGCTTCTCTCCAGCAGCGCGACCACTTTGCCTGCCATGCTGTCATGGAGCGTGTGCAGAATCTCCTCGGGACTGGCCTCGTTGCGATTGAGCTTGTGGGTAATGTCCGACTTGCAATGCACCGAGCAACGCGCGGCCAGGGGTACGACCCGGCCCAGGAACGAACGCCGGATCGCCTCCTCGATGGTCAGCCCCATCCGGCCGATCTGCTGCACGAAGAACTCACCGCTACCCGCGGCGCACTTGTTGTGCGACAGGACGTTGGCCACCCGGCCGTCGGCAAGGATGTAGACGAGGAACGACTCCCCGCCCAGCGCCGCCACGGCATCGAACCTGGAGCCGCCGGCCACTTCGCGGAGGGCGCGCTGGATGGCGGCGACCTCTGAGTTCTGGCCCATGGAACCGGAGACGCCGAAAAACTCGCCGTCGGCGAACTCCATTGCGAGCAGCTCTTGGAGAACTTCC
This sequence comes from Candidatus Limnocylindrales bacterium, assembly GCA_052144055.1. Lineage (GTDB taxonomy): Bacteria > Chloroflexota > Limnocylindria > Limnocylindrales > CSP1-4 > JAJYNJ01. Next base: position 524 of record JBKQRF010000300.1, on the reverse strand, counting down.
AGCGGGCGCCCCTGATGGGGGACGACCCTTGCGAGTATGCCGGCGGGTTGGAGTGCAACCACCTTGACCGTCAGCGCGCCGACGTTTACCCCGACAACGGACATGGCTTCACCTCCCCTCCATTCCAGGTCAGGGTGGATCACACCACTCAGCTTGACGCGGAAACCGCACGATCGGGCAGAATGCTCGCCCGTAATGGAGACTGGAGCATGACTGTCGGATCCTCGTCATGATCGTTCCTTATCTCAGAAACGCCTTCGAGGAGCGTCGCCTCGATCCATCTATCATGCAACCACGAGCGGCGAAGTTCCAGTGGTTTTACACCGAGTTAGACTTGTGTCTCCTTTCTATTGACATTGTAAAAGATGCGGACGATAATACCATAGGCTCACGGAGGTACATCGCCCATTCGTCACCGGAACGAGTGGAAGCAGATCGTCGCCAAGGGCCATCGTCTCGGATATCGGTGGGCGAGGCTGCTCGACCCGGCCCGGACCCCAGTGGGACAAGGAGTCAGCCATGCT
>JBKQRF010000299.1:0-24379 GCA_052144055.1 Candidatus Limnocylindrales bacterium | reverse complement strand
GGCGCGGCCGTCGGGCGCCGGCCGCGGCGATCGTCGTGGGCCTGGCCCTAGCCGCTTGGGCGCAGCTCAGCGGACCCCTGGCGGGACCACCGCTGTACGACGGCGTCGTGGCCAATGACGCGTACCGCTACCTGACGCCGTCTCCAGGTGAGCACGGCAACCCTGGACAGGTATCAGAGGCGATGGCTGTCGTGGCTGGAGGGAGCCCCGGGTTCGCCGTCGCCACGACCGAGGAGCCGCCGCAGGCGCAACTGTTCGCCACCCCGGGCGCGCTGAGGCTTCCCTCGGGCGCCGCCGCAGTCCGTGTCTCAATCCGCGCTGTCGCGGTGCCGAGCGCGCTGCCGGGCGACGGGCAGGTGGTCGGGAACGTCTACGCGATCGAGGTCACCGACGATCGCGGCGCGCCGCTCTCGGCGCCGTTGAGCGCAAGGGTGACCGTGATCCTTCGAGAGCCTGCCGGCGCGGCCGATGCGCAGGTCGAGCGCTTTGCTGGGGGCACCTGGCAGCCGTTGACGACCTATGCGGAGGCGCAATCGCTGCGGCTGGTGCTCGTGACCGGATTCGGCGAATTCGCCCTGGTCGTGCCTGAGCCGAGCCCGGCAGATATTCTGCGAGACTGGTCATTCGAGCCCACGGTCCAGCTCCCGCTGCTCGCGGTTGCCCTCGCATACCTGTGGGCGGTGCGAGGAATCAACCGACGCCATGCTGCCAACCGCGTTCCGGCCCGGCGAGTGGCGGCCTTCCTTGGGGGCCTGGCCACCATCGAGGTGGCGCTGGACGGCATCGTGGGACACTACGACAGCACCCTCTTCAGCGACCACATGATCCAACACCTGCTGCTGATGATGCTGGCGGCGCCGCTGCTGACGCTCGGGACGCCCATTACCGTGGCCCTGCGAGCTGCATCGCCCCGGGTCCGCTCGCGCTGGCTACTGCCCGCCCTGCATAGCCGGGCTATCGGGGTGCTGAGCCACCCGCTGGTCGGATTCGTGCTGTTCGCGGGCTCACTGTGGGTCTCCCATTTCTCCGCCATCTACGAGCTCTCGCTCGAGAACAACCTGGTCCACTATCTCGAGCACGCTGTCTTCCTTTTCGTGGCGCTCCTCTTCTGGTGGCCGATGGTGGGCCGTGATCCGAGCCGATGGCGGCTGCCATACCCGGTTCGTCTCGCGGTGATGCTGCTCCAGATGGTGCAGGGCGCCTTCCTCGGCGTCGCGATCTTGGGAGCGTCGGCGCCGCTCTACGCTCACTACGCAGGTCTGCACCTGGGCTACATCACGCCACTCGCCGACCAGCAGGCGGCCGGAGCCATCATGTGGGTCGGCGGAGGCGCCGGATTTCTCCTGTGGAGCGGCCTCATCCTCGCCGACTGGAGGCGCGCGGAGGAGGCGGAGGCTGTGCTGGTCGACGCCCGCCTCGACCGGGAGGAGCGACTGCGGGAGGCCCTCGCGCGACGGGACTCATCTGAGGCACGTGAACCAGCGCAGATCGAAGGAGTTGACCAGTGACTTCGCTTCGGCCGCTCCGCCACTCCCGGCGAACGGTGACCCTTACCGCGATCGCGGCCGCCGTCATCGTGCTCGCGGCAGGTTCCCTCGGCTGGGTCGTGACGCAGGCGAGCTCGCCGCCGGTCACGGGTGTCCAGGCCGATCAGGCCGTGCCGGTGGTGCCCCTCATCGACGAGCAAGGCGGGCCCACGTCGCTGGCGGCCCTGCACGGACGGTACGTCGTGCTGGCGCCCTTCCTGACCCTGTGCCACGAGACGTGTCCCATCACGACCGGTTCGTTCCTCGAGATGCGCCAGGCGGTGGCGGCCGCCGGTCTCGCCAATCGAGTCGACTTCGTCGAGATCACGGTCGACCCCGGGCGCGACATCCCGGCACGGTTGCGCGCCTATGCCAAGCTGACCGGCGCTACGTGGACGCTGCTGACCGGCACGCCGGGCAACCTCGCGACCCTGTGGCGCTTCTTCGGGGTCGACTACGAGCGCGAGCCCGAGGGCTCGCCGCCGAACATCGACTGGTGGACGGGTCAGCCCGAGACGTATGACGTGGGCCACAGCGACGCGGTCTTCTTCCTCGACACGGCCGGTCGTGAGCGCATTGCCATGGCCGGTCAGCCCGACGTCGGCGGCCAGCTCGACGCCACGCTCACGTCCCTGCTCGACACGGAGGGGCTCGAGCAACTCCAGCATCCGGAGGGCGCGTGGACCGTGCCGCAGGCGCTCGACGATCTCGGCCACCTGCTGGGCCGCGCGATTCCCGCACCGGCATCCTGACCGTCCGCGAGTGTGGCGCGGCCAGCCGTCCTCGTGGCAGGGCTCGTCGCCCTCGGCGCGCTGGCTGCGATCGTCGCCCGCACGGCTCGACGGTCTGTGCCCCGGCGCGTCGCGGGTTCCGCGGCGGCCGTGTGCGCGGCCGGGCCGCTGGTCGCGATGGGGTTCAGGGGCGCCGGCGCGGTTGCGTCCTAGGGCATGGGCGAGGCATGAGGCACAGCGGCGCACGCGATAATGAGCGGCAAGACGAGCGTCCGCGAGTACCTGATCCCGACGCCCAATAGCGGCCCGACGATCCCGGCCGTGGCCCCGAATGGGTGGATTTGGGTTGGGGAATGGGGGCATCGTCCATGCGCACGGGGCCAGTCTGTGGCGCGCAACAGCCCCGGCCGATCAGCGGGCGGCGAGCGGAAGTGGGCCGAGGGCCCTGAGGAGGCCGGATACCAGTGCGTCTGGGTTGGTGGCGTCAGCGTTGACGAGCACGACGATGACGGCGCCCGTGGCAGGGAAGTAGCGCATCGCGGCGTGGTAGCCAGAGAGCAATCCCGAGTGACCCCAGGAGGTCTGCCCACCCAGCATCAGGCGCTGTACTCCGAGTCCGTACGGCCAGCGAGGCCGAAGCGCACTCGTTGATCCGAAGTCGAGCATCTGCGCCATTACGGCCGGCGAGAGGACGCGCCCCCCGTAGAGGGCCTCGGCCCACCGTGAGAGGTCGTCAGCGGTCGAAACCAGCGCGCCGGCCGTCCCGAGCGCCGTCGCCAGCGACCTGAACGGCAGATAGCGAGACGCACCGGTTACGTCGGTCGCCGTCCAGGTCGTGTCGCGTGCCGCCTCGTAGCCGTGGGCCACTGGGTCGGACGTGGGTGCGGGCGCCTGTCCTTGCAGGAAGGTGTGAGCCAGGCCGAGCGGTCCGAAGAATCGCTGCTGCAGCACCGCCGCGGCCGGCCGGCCGGCCGCGACCTGGATGATCTGGCCGAGCAGCAGGTAGTTCGCGTTGGAGTACAACCAGCCATGTCCGGGCGCAAACGCCGGTGGCGTCGCGTAACGCAGGACGGCGGCGGGCGTCCAGGTGCGGTTCGGGTTTGCTGCCAGGCGGCCGAGCAGCGTCCGGTTGTCGAACGGCTCGCCGATGCCGCTGGTATGGTCGAGGAGCTCGCGGATGGTGACGCTGCGTCCCGCCCAAAAGGTGGGCAGCCAGCGTGTGACCGGGTCATCGAGAGCCAGCACTCCTTGGCTGGCCAGCTGCAGCGTAAGTGCGGCCAGGAAGGTCTTGGTGATGCTGCCCGTGTCGAAGAGTGTGGTCGTGGAGACGGCGCTGCGAGTGGCCACGTCTGCGAACCCGGCATGCGCGTTCCACGACTCGCCGTCGGGGAGGCGCACGACAACCTGCACGCCGGGCAGGTGATGCGCGGCCCGCAACCGGAGCAGCTCAGCGGAAAGCCGGTCGCGGACGGCCGTTGTCAGCAGGTCCGCGAGGGCCGACGCGGCCCGGCCTGACGCGGTGAGGGTCGGCACCACTCCGGGACTGTCCCGAACGTTCGACTCGCCCACGGAGGCGGCGGATTGAGGGAAGGGACCGGGAGATCGTGGTGCCACCGAACTCGCGCCGCAAGCGAGGAGCACGCTTGTCATCGCGAGCATGAGCGGGACGCGGCTCGTGCCCGGTCGGGTGCGCCGAGCGAAGGTCAACAGCCGGAGCGCCGACCTTGGAGAGACAACCGGGTGTCTTCGGAGGGTAGCGGCATCGGCCAAGTGCCTCGTGCCCGGCGTCTGGGCTTCGCCGTGCCGGGCCGGGCCGCCGGCGGACGCTGGATCGGCTCGGCAGCGCAACTGCGGACCGAGACGTCGCGAATGCGGCGTGGCGACTCGCGTCAGACCGCGATAACGCCCAGCAGGTCGACGAGCACCCAGACGACGAGGAGGACAGCCGCGATCGAGACGGCAAAGACGGCGACGCGCCGCAGGTCTCGTGCGACGTAGACGTACTCGTTGGCGGCCTTCTGGGCGAGGAGACCGCTTGGCCGGGACGCCGTCCGCGGCTGGGGTCGCGTGGGTGCCGGCCGTGGCTCAGTCGCAGCAAGGGCCGAAGCTGCCTCGGCGGTGGCGACTGCCGGGGCCTGCCGGATCGGTGCTGCCGGCCGCGCGGCGGCGGTCGAGCGAGGTCGCGGGCGCTTGTTGGACCGCGCGGGGCGCGGACGCTTGCTCATCTGGCGGAGGGACCTCGTGCGTGGGACCGACGGAACGGGCGAGAACCACCCGGACGCCTAGGATAGCATCACGCCTCGGCGCGCCGTGACGCGCAAGGTGGCACGACGGTCTGGGACGCTGCACGGGTGATCGACCAGCCAGCTTCCGTCCCCACCCCCCCATCTTTACCGTGACGGCCATGGCTGGGGCACGCGCTCCCGGTGAGTTGGTGATCCACGCGCTCCTCCAGGATCTGGATCGTGCGCAGCGCGCGGCCGTGACGCATGGAGAGGGGCCGCTCCTCGTCGTAGCGGGCGCGGGAACCGGCAAGACGCGCGTCATCACCCGGCGCATCGCGTGGCTGATCGCCACCCGCCGCGCGCGCCCGTCGGAAATCCTCGCGCTGACGTTCACGGACCGCGCTGCGAACGAGATGCAGGCGCGTGTGGACGAGCTTGTCCCGTATGGCTACGTGGACACTGCCGTGCACACGTTCCACGCCTTCGGCGACCGGCTGATCCGGGAGTTCGCGTTCGAGCTCGGACTCCCGTCGGATCCGCGCGTGCTGACGCGCGCCGAGGCTGTGATCTTCCTCCGGGAGCGCCTGTTCGAGCTGGGGCTCGATCGGTATCGGCCGCTCGGCGACCCAACCCGCTTTCTGGCGGCCCTGGTCGGGATCTTCAGCCGAGCGAAGGATGAGGATGTCGATGCGCAGGTGTTCCTCGCCCATGCACAGAAGCTGGTCGAGTCGGCCTCGCCGGACGTCGAGCATTCGACCGCGGCCGCACCACGCGGGTCGAATTCCGCGGGCAAACGCCCTCCTGACCCACGTGCCGCGCTGGAGGAGGCGAACGGGCACCTGGAAGTGGCGCGGGCGTACGCTCGTTACCAGGACCTGCTCGCCGCGGCTGGGTACGTCGACTTCGGCGACCAGGTGTACCTGGCCTTGCGGCTGCTCCGCGAGCACCCCGCGGCACGTGAGCGCCTGCGTCGGCGGTTCCGGTACGTACTCGTGGACGAGTTCCAGGACACGAACCGGGCCCAGCTTGAACTACTGGCGCAGCTCGTCGGCTCACGCGGCAACTTGACAGTGGTCGGCGACGACGATCAAGCGATCTACGCGTTCCGCGGCGCTGCCGTCCGCAACATCCTCGAGTTCCGGGAGCGATTTGGCGCCCGGATGGTGGTGCTGCGCCGCAACCACCGCTCGCGGGCACCGATCCTGGATGCCGCTCGCCGCCTGATTCAACATAACAACCCAGCCCGTTTGGAAGTTCGCGAGGGGATCAAGAAGCAGCTCGTGGCCGTGCGTCGCACGCGCCGGCCGCTGCCCGTCCGCCACCACTCGTTCCCCACGGCGGCAGAAGAGGCGGATTTCGTCGCAACGCAGGTTGCGCAGCGCATCCGGGCCGGCATCCCTCCCCGCGAGGTCGCCGTACTGGTCCGGGCGAACGCGGATGCGGATCCCGTCTTGCGGGCACTGAACCTGCAAGGCGTGCCGTGGCGATTCAGCGGCGCGTCGGGCCTCTACGCGACGCCTGCGGTTCGCAGGCTGCTGGCGTTCCTCCGCGCGACCGCCAACCCGGACTCGAGCGTCGACCTGTATGCGCTGGCAACGGCCGAACCGTACCGCCTGGGTGGCGCGGGCCTGACTGGGCTGCTGGAGATTGCTCGCCGCTCTCACCGGTCGTTGTGGGCCGTGCTCGAGGAGACAGCGGAGGGAAGTCCCTCCGCTATCGCGGAGGAGGCGCGGGCGGCTGTTAGGCGCCTCGTGGCGGACCTGCGTGCTGCGATCGAGCTCTCGCACCAGCGGCCGGCTGGTGAGGTCCTCTACGACTTTCTGCGGCGGAGCGGGACCCTCACCGCCATGGCGGCAGGTGGGGCCGGCGTCGACGAGACGATTCTCGACGTCGCCCGCTTCTTCGAAATCGTCCGTCGCCAATCGGACCTGCTGCCAGACCCAAGGGTCCCGTTCCTCGCTCCGCACCTGCAGACGCTCGTCGAGGCCGGAGACGATCCCGCGGCCGCGGCGGACGACGATTGCGACGCGGTGTCCGTTCTGACTGTGCATAAGGCGAAAGGGCTCGAGTTCAGCGTGGTGTTCGTGGCGGGCCTCGCGGACGGCAGGTTTCCGATGCGCAACCGGCGGGAAGTGCTCTCTCTGCCCGACGAGCTGGGTGCTCCGGGCGGGCTTGAAACGGATGATGGCCTGGCGGAAGAGCGTCGTTTGTGCTACGTGGCACTGACACGTGCCCGGGACGAGCTGGTTCTGACGAGTGCGTTCGACACCGGGGGTAGGCGCCTGCGCCACCGGTCGCCGTTCGTTGCCGAGGCGCTGGACATCTCACCAGAAGCAGTCGCGACGCCGTCGCCCCCCGTCGCGGATCTGGTCGCACTGGGACGCTACGCACCTGCCGACGCGGTCGCCTCCGCGGCCCGTGCCTCACCGACCTCGGCCGTCTTCAGCTTCACGCAACTCGATGACTACCTCTCGTGCCCAGCGCGCTACAGGTACCGGCACCTCCTGCGACTGCCCACGTTGCCTCACCACGCACTCACGTACGGGATCGCGCTGCACGAGGCGGTCGCAGCGTTCGGTCGAAGTCAGATTCAGGGCCATGCCCTGTCTGAAGCCGGCGTGCTCGAGGTCTTCGCACGAGCGTGGTCTGGGCTTGGGTTCCTCTCGCGAGAGCATGAGGAGGCGCGTGCGGCTGCAGGCCGGGCGGCCCTGGTGAGATTCCGGGAGGCCGCGCTGCAGTCGGATCGTCGTCCCGTGCTGGTGGAGGAACCGTTCGAGGTCTCGCTCGACGGGATCCGGCTGCAAGGCCGGTTCGATCGGATCGACGACGGGCCGCAGGGTGTGGTCATCACGGACTTCAAGTCGACCGACGTGAGGGACACACGACGGGCGAAGGAGCGTGCACGTGAGTCGCTGCAGCTCGCGCTGTACGCCTTGGCGTGGCAGGCACGCGAGGGCGCGCTTCCCGCCGCAACGGAGCTCGTGTTCCTCGATTCGGGCCTCGTCGGTAGCGTCCACCCTGAGCCCACGCGCCTTGCGGCGGCCTCGCGCAGGATGCGCGAAGCCGCCGAAGGCATCCGGGCCGGGGCGTTCGCAGCGCGCCCTGACGCTGTCGCCTGCCGGTTCTGTGCGTTCCGGGAGATCTGTGCGTCGAGCGCCGCGTGAAGTCTCGGCCCGCACCGGCCCATGCCGCAGTGGCCCTCGAGGCCGCCGGGCGGGCAGCACCGGCTCGGTGTGAGCCGTCTCTTGAGGTAGCGCTCGCGACTGGGCGCGGCCGGTAGACTCCACCCGCCCAGGTGTCCGGCACGCGGCCGGGTCCCGACCAGGATACCGACAGGAGCGCCATGCAACACCGCGACCGGATCGCCGCGATTGCCCTGATCCTCGCCGCGAGCGTCTGCTGGCTGGCCGTTGCGGGGCTCCTGACCCAGGTTTCGCCGACCGGCCGGGTCGAGGTGCAGCTGGCTGGCGCACTGTTCATCGGGCTGGCCTGCGGCATGAGTGCCGCGCCGCTCACATGGCTGGCCGTCTTCAGCCGACACCGGCGCATCGCCTACAAGGGCGACTGGACGCGGGCGGCGCGGCGCGGAGCCTGGACGGGTGCCGTTGTGGCGCTGCTGGTGGCACTCCGGACACAGCACGCCTTCAGCGCGCCGATAGCGCTGTTCGTGATTGTCGTGGTCGCCTTTGTGGAGGTGAGCCTGAGCGCGCAGCGTTGAGATCCCGGGTTCGTCGGCCGCGGGATTTCGAGCCGCCGGAGTTCGTCGCGGGCCCCGCTGCCGTTGGCACGCGGAGGTGTGACCGGGCTACGATCTCTCCCACCAGGAAGTGGAGGTTGCTCTGTGCAGCTCACAACCGTCCGCCCGGCTGGCCCTCACGCCGAGGCGAAGTTACGCATTGCCGCGGCTGTTGATGATGCACGTGACGAGATCCTGGACTTGTCGCATCGTATCCACGCGAACCCCGAGCCGGCATTCGAGGAACAGAAGGCCGCGGCCTGGATAGCGGAGGCGATCGCGCGGCGGGGCTATGTCGTGCAGCATCCGGCCGGGCGTCTTGAAACGGCGGTTCGCGGCATCCTAACCGGCAGCCGGCAGAGTGGCGGCAGCCGTGTGGCGGTTCTCGCCGAGTACGACGCACTGCCGGGAATTGGTCACGCGTGCGGCCACAACACCATGGCGGCCAGCGGCGTGGGGGCCGCGATCGGCCTCGCGGCGGTGGCCGACGAACTTGCCGGACAGGTCGTGTTCCTCGGCACGCCGGCCGAGGAGCGCGGATCAGGCAAGCAGTGCATGCTCGACGACGGCCTCTTCGACGGGATTGACGCTGCCCTGCTGTTCCATCCGAGCGACCTGACGCAGATCGAAGCCCGGCTGCTCGCCAGTGAGGACGTCGATGTGGTGTTCCTCGGCCGGGCGTCTCACGCGGCGTCGGAGCCGTGGGAGGGCCGGAACGCTCTCGACGCACTTGTCATGCTGTTCAACGCTGTTGGCCTGTGGCGCCAACAGCTGCGGCCGGATGCCCGCGTCCACGGGATCATCTTGGAGGGTGGTTCCGCGGCAAACATCATCCCGGACCGTGGCGTCGCCCGGTTCATGGTTCGCGCGGCAGATCAGGGCTACTTCGAGACGCTGCTGCCCCGCTTCCGAGAACTGTGCGAGGCGGCGGCGCTTGCCACCCGCTGCACGGTGGAGGTGGAGTTTTCAGGCAGATCGGACACGATGCGGCACAACCGCGTGCTGGGAGCCCGTTACCTGGTAAACCTCGAACCCTACGGCATTCGCGAGGACCCGCCGACGCCGAACATGGGCAGTTCCGACATGGGGAACGTGAGCCAGGCCCTGCCCACGATCCATCCCTCTCTCGCGATCTGCGATCCCGGTGTACCGGGACACTCGACCGAGTTTCGGGAGGCCGCTCGCTCACCCCGCGCGGACGAAGTGACGCTGATCGCGGCAACCGTTGCCGCGCAGGTCGGTTACGAAGTGATGTCGGACCCCGACCTCGTCCGGCGCGCCTGGCGCGAGTTTCAAGAGGCAGACGAGTGAGCTCCGGCGACGCGCTGGCCCGTTGGTACGACCTGGACCTGGGTGACGAGGCCGACGACCTCGACCTGTACCGCGCGCTGGCCGCTCGCGCCGGCGGCCCCGTCCTCGAGCTCGCCGCCGGAACCGGGCGCCTCGCGGTTCCCCTCGCCGCCGGGGGCCTGGAGGTCGTGGCTGTCGACCGCGACCCCTCCATGCTTGCCCGCGCCCGTGTTCGTTGGGCCGCCGAGCGCCGAGCCCGCCACGTAAGACCGGGTGGTCGTCTCGAGCTGGTGGAGGCAGATCTCTTCGACCTGGCACTCGAACCGCGGTTCGGCCTCGCGATCCTCGCGCTCAACTCGTGCTTCCTGTTGGGGGACGTACCCCGCCAGCAGGCCGCGATCCAGGTCATGGCGCGCCATCTGCGCCGCGGCGGTTTGGCGGTGGTCGACGCCTGGCTGCCGTCAGTCGAGGACCTCGCGATCTACGACGGCCGCATGGTGCTCGAGTGGGTGCGCGACGACCCGGAGTCGGGAATGCGCGTGGCGAAACTGGCCAGCGCCGTGTATGACGCCGCCACGCGGCGTCTCGAGCTGACCTCGATGTTTGAGTCGGCCTCGCCGGAGGGCGGGCCGGTGACGCGCGACCTGCGACGCGACGTCCTCCACCTGGCGAGTGCCTCGGAACTTGTCCGGGCCGCCACCGACGCAGGGCTCGTGATTGACCAGCTCGGAGGCGATCACGAACTCGCGCCGTTCGGACCCGGGTCGCCGCGCATGGTGCTCATCGGCGGCTTGGTATAGTCGGGAGGTGCCCACGGACCCTATCCGCCTGCTCGTCGTCGAGGACGTGCCACAGGTCGCCCAGTACATACGGGGGCTTGTGAGCGCCAGCCCGCGAGTGAAGCTCCTGGACATCCTGCGGGACGGCCGGGATGTCTTGGACCAGGTGAGGCAGCAGCGTCCCGATGTCGTCGTGGTCGACGCGCTGCTCCAGGGTCGCATTGGCGGGCTCGACTTGGCAGCGCAGGTTCGCCACGCTGGCCTGCCGCCAGCGATCGTCGTCATCACGGTGCCGCAGCGCCCCGTCGCGGTTGCCACGGAGCGCGGCATCGACGCAGTGCTCGCGATGCCCTTCAGCGGGTACGAACTGATCACGGTGCTCCAGAACGCGTGGCAGGCCCAGCGGGGCCGGGGCCCGTCCACGTCGGCGATAGTGATCGGCGTCTTCGCTCCTAAGGGCGGCGTGGGCAAGACCACCCTCGCGTTCAACCTCGCCGTGGCGCTGCAGCAGCACCTGGCCGTGCGCACGGTGCTGATTGATGGCAGCCTCCAGTTCGGTGATCTCCGGGCGCTGCTGAAGGTCGCCGGGGACGCGCCGTCCATCCTGGACCTTCCGACGGATCGGATCCAGGAGTCTGATCTCTCGGACGTCCTCTGGCGCGATCCGTCCGGGATTGACATCCTGCTGGCGCCGCCGCGCATCGAGATGGCGGACATGGTGACACCGCGCGACGTGGAGAAGGTGCTCTCGCTCCTGCGTCGCGTGTACGACGCGAGCGTGGTCGACCTGCCCACAGGACTCGGTGACCTGACGCTGGCGTTCCTCGACGCCGCGGACGTGATCCTGCAGGTGATCACGTACGACTCCACGACGCTTCGGAACACGGTGTCGGTGGGCGAGACGTTCCGAGCGATCGGCTACCCCGCCTCGAAGGTCCAGTACGTGCTGAACCGGGCGGACTGGTCAGGTGGCCTTGACCCCGGCGTCGTGCGTGCGGCGATCGGCCGCGAGCCGGAGCACACCATCGTCAGCGACGGTCGCCTCGTGACCGAGGCGAACAACCAGGGCATGCCCTTCGTGCTGGCGACGCCCGATGCGGAGATCAGTGTCGACGTGCGACGGATGGCAGAGGCGCTGATGCCTTCGCGGCGGCCGGCCGTCGCACGGGCCTGAGCAGTGGCGGACGGGCGCCCTATCGGGGTGTTCGACTCCGGCGTGGGTGGGCTCACGGTGCTCCGCGAGGTCGTGCGGCGACTGCCGGGCGAACCGACGGTCTACCTAGGCGACAACGGCCGTGCACCGTATGGCACGCGCAGCGACGATGAGGTGCGGCGGTTTAGCGCCGAGTGCCTCGACGAACTCGCGCGGCGCGACGTCAAAGCGATCGTCGTGGCATGCAACACGTCGACGTCTGTCGCTCTGCCGGACCTGCGCCGGCGCTACGACGTCCCGATCATCGGCGTCGTGCGCCCCGGCGCCACGGCCGCGGCGCTCGCGACCAGAATCCGCAGCGTCGGTGTCATCGCCACGCCGGCCACGATTCGATCGCACGCGTACTTCCAGGCGATCAAGGACGAGAACCCATTCGTGGAGGTCTACGAGCACGCTACTCCCGAGTTCGTGCCGCTCGTCGAGGCGGGCCGGCTTCGCGGCCCAGATGTGGACGACGCTGTGAGGCGCGGCCTGGCGCCGCTGCTTGGGAGCCGCGACGGAGACGACGAGTGGATCTTTCCGCTGCCGCTCGGTGCCCGGATCGACACGCTTCTGCTGGGTTGCACCCACTACCCATTGCTGGCGGACGCGATCCGGGCCGCCGTCGGAGACGGCGTGGCCGTGATTGACTCGGCCCTGGCGACGGCCAGCGCCCTCGCCGAGATGCTGGCTGTCAACGAGCTCGGCGCCCCCTCTGGAGCGCCGCCGGTGCACGTGCAGCTGACGACCGGGGACGTGTCGCGCTTCCGCGACACCGCTGGGCTCCTCTTCGGATCGGAGTTCGCGGCCGTGGAGCCCGTCGTCGTCGCGGAGGCCGCGTGAAGGGCGCAATGCCGCTGCGCGACCGGGGGTGGCAGGCAGGCGTCGTTGTGGGCGCGGCGGCGGGCATCGGCGCCTCGTACCTGAACCGTCGTGTGCAGCGGGCTGCCCGCTCAGGGCTCGTCGACTGGGCGCGGGCGGAGCGTCTGGCGGCGGCTCGGCTTGCGCGCTTTTCGGGGGCCCTGGATTCGGCTGAGATTGCGCGCACCGAGGACAGGTACGACGTCGCGATGCGGCGGATCGTCCCGGCGCTAGAGGCCGAACTTGGCACGCCGCTACCCGGCGTCGTCGATCGGCACGCCGCAGTGAGCCGGGCTGAATGGGCGAGTGCGAACCTCGTCGTCTTCCGGCAGCTCTACGGGCACATCGAGACCGCCCTGGGCGATCGGCTCATCCCTCGCGACGGCAACCTGGGCGAGGGGATCGCCGCGCTCGCGAACCGCGCCGTGGCCACGCAACAGGTCGCGTTCGTGCTGGCCTACCTGTCCACGCGGGTGCTCGGCCAGTACGACATTGCACTGCTCTCGGCCGAAGCGCGACCGGGGCAGCTTCTCTTCGTTGAGGAAAACATCCGGGCGACGGCTGAGGCGCTGCGCGTGCCGCTCGACGACTTCCGCACGTGGGTCGCCCTCCATGAGACAACCCATGCCTTTGAGTTCGAAGCGCATCCGTGGTTGCGGCCTTACCTGGCCGAGCGCCTTGAACGGCAGGTGGCGGGGTTCGTTGACGACGCCCGCTTGCTCAGCGTCGAGGGGCTCGGGCGAGTGGTCCGTCGCTGGAGGACCCGGGGCGGGGCTGGCCTGCTCGAGGGGCTCCTCGAGCCAGAGCAGCGCCGCCTGTTTCGCGAGACCCAGGCCGTGATGAGCCTGCTCGAGGGCTTCGGGGATTGGGTCATGGACCGCGTCGGAGCGTCGTTCCTGCCCGACGTACAGATGCTTCGGGAGCGCTTCGAGGAGCGCCGGGGACAGCCGCGCCGGGGGCTCGACGGGATCGTGTCTCGGCTGATGGGGATGGACCTCAAGCTCGCGCAGTACCGCCGCGGCGAGCGGTTCGTCGCTGGAGTCGCCGAGGCAGGGGGCTCGGAGGCGGTCGCTCACCTATGGGATGGTCCCGAATGGCTGCCCACGGAGATCGAACTCGACGATCCCGCGCAGTGGGTGCGCCGCGTCATGCGGGCGCCTGGCGAACGGGCCACATGACAGGCGGGCAGGCGGACACCGCTGCGTTCCGCACGTGCAGCCCTGCCGCGATCGCGCTCAGTCCCATCCTGTGGTCGCGCTACAGCCCCGCCGACTTGGCCCGCATCGCCGCCGCGGCCCCGGGTGAGCGACTCGTCCGCGTCGCGGCCGACGGAACGGCGGACGGCCGACTCCACGACGTGGAGGTGCTGCTCTGCGGGAGCGGTCTCGACGGCGACAGCCTCGACCGGCAGGCAGCACGAACCCCGCGAATGACGTCAGTGGGGGTGGAGCGCGTCCTAACGCCGGTCACGCTGGCGCGCGGAATTGTTGTGACGAACGGGCGCGGCGTCTTCAGCCGCTCAGGGGTCGTGGCGTGACGCCGCGGCCGGTCAGGTCCCGCGCCGAGCGGCTACGCTGGCCGCATGCAGATCGCGATCGTCGGGCTGGCGGGGGCGGGCAAGTCCACTGTCTTTAACACGCTCACCAAGGGGCACGCACAGACCGGTGGCTATGGCGGGGCCGTGGTCAACGTGGGCGTCGTCAAGGTGCCGGACGAGCGCCTCACCCGCCTGACCACGATGTTCCATCCGAAGCGCGAGGTGCACGCCGACGTCACCTACGTTGACCTTCCCGCGCCTCCGAGAGCGGACGAAGGCGGCGGCGGGGCGGGCGACATGCCGCCGGACCAGCTGGCACGGTTGCGCACCGCCGACGCGCTTCTGCATGTGGTGCGTGCATTCGAGGATCCGGCGGTCCCGCTTGCCGACGGGACGGTCGACCCTTGGCGGGATATCGAGCGCCTGGACCTTGAGCTGGTCCTAGCTGACCTGTCGGTGACGGAGAAGCGTGTCGAGCGCCTGCGGGCCCAGGGGCATCACGGGACGCCGACGGAGCGCGAGGCGAACGACCGGGAGCTCGCGGTCCTCGAACGGCTGCTGCCCGGCCTGCAGGGGGGCAGGCCGATACGCGATATGGGCCTCGACGAGGACGCGTCGCGGGTGCTGCGGGGGTTCCGTTTCCTGACAGAGAAGCCGGTCTTGGTGCTCCTGAACATCGGGGAGGCGGATCTGCCACGCGAGTCGGCCATCGTGGCCGAGATCAACGCCCGCTATGTGCACGAGCACACCATGGTCGATGCCCTGTCGGCCAAGGTCGAGATGGAGATCGGTGAGCTCGAAACCGACGACGCTGCTGTCTTCATGGAGGAGCTGGGGCTGCGCGAGTCCAGCCTTGATCGCGTCATCCGCCTGTCGTATCGGCTTCTCGGGTTCATCAGCTTCTTCACCGCGGGCCCCGACGAGACGCGCGCCTGGACGGTGCCCGACGGTGCAACGGCCGTCGAGGCCGCCGGCGCGATCCACTCCGACCTGGCCCGCGGGTTCATCCGCGCAGAGGTCGTTACGTTCGAAGACCTCGTGCGGCTCGGTTCGACCACCGAGGCGCGCAAGGCGGGCCGGCTGCGGTCCGAGGGTCGGACGTACCGGGTGCGCGACGGCGACGTGATCGAGGTTCTGTTCAATGTCTGAGGTCCGCGCGCCGGAGCTTCTCGCGGTGAGTGCCGGTCGGGGCTGGTCTGGCGCTGGCCCGCGGCATGGCAGGACCCGCCACCTGTACGCTCAGTTCTGCCGTTCGCGCTCCAAGTCGACGATCACGGTGCGGAAGCCGCCGCTCGTTCCGTCGAGGTCGTCGTCGTCTCCGTCCCCTTGGGCGTCCGTTTCGCTCTCCCCCTCGTCGACTGCTGCGAGATAGTTCTCGTCCTCGATCCGCGACACGTTCACCGCTGCTTCCAGCAGCGCATCGCTGACGTACGTGAATTCCAGCGTGCGCTCCAACTCGTGGGCAACGGCCTCCACCAGCGTATCCTCCTCGAACGTGTCCTGGACCCGCCGCCGCGCCTCCTGCACGAACTCGAAGAATTCGTCCGGCGTGAACTCCTCCTCGTGGGTCAGCAGCGCGTCGGAGAAGAGGTCGTCGTCGCTCTCGTGGAGCTCGTAGAAGTACACGTTTCCTCCCTTGTGGGCTACGCGCCGAGTATAGAGGTGCCTCCGGTCGTCCCCTGCCGGCTTGGACCCTCGGCGTGGCGTTCGCCTCGTTGAGGCCCACCGTCGTCGTGGTCGGAGCGGCCTCCCGCGACGTCGATCCAGCGGAGCCTCGAGGCTGGCGCCTCGGCGGCGCCGCCTCGTACGGGGCGCTGCTGCTTGCCCGTCTGGGAATGCGCGTGGGTGCGCTGATAGGCCTCGACCGCGCGGCGCGGGACGCGGGTGAGCCGGCAACGCTCTGTGACGCCGGCGTCCATGTGGTGGTCGTCGAGCTCGAGCGGGGGCCCGTGTTCGAGAATCGAGAGACCCCGGCAGGACGGTCGCAGATCTGCCACGAGACGTCCGACCGGGTGCCCGTGGCGGCACTGCCCGTCGCGTGGCGCGACGCCCCGGCGTTCCTGTTCGCACCGGTGGCGGGCGAGTTGGGTCCGGAGTGGGCCGAGGCTCCGGCTCCCGGCGCGGCGGTCGGGCTGGGCTGGCAAGGACTGCTGCGGAACCTCGTCGCGGGTCAACCAATCAGGCAGCGCGCGCCGTGGCCGGGACCGCTCCAGGCCCGCTCGGACGTGGCGGTTGTCAGCCGGGAGGACCTGCCGGCCCTGCGCGCCGCGCAGAGCGCGGAGTACCTGCTCGCGCGGGCCGGCCAGCAGCTCGCGATGACGGCGGGCCGGTCTGGTGGCATCTTCCTCCGGCGGACGTCAGGTGGGTCCGTGGAGGCGAGGCGGTGGCTGGCAGTGCCGGCGCGCCGTGAGGTGGATGCGACAGGAGCCGGCGACGTGTTCCTGGCCGCGCTTGTCGCCGCGCGGCTCGCAGTCGGCCCTGATCGAGCCGGCGAGCCGGCGTCGCTGGCGTTTGCCGCCATGGCCGCGTCGCTCTCAGTGGAAGATACCGGCCTCAGGGGCGTCCCGGATCTGGGGACCATTCGCCGCCGGCTGCACGAGGTTCGGGCCGGCATGTGAGGCCCGTAAGGCGGCGGCGGAGCCTCGCGCGTCGGCGGGCGAGGTCGTGCTCCAGCCGCGGCAGCTCCCGTCCCAGCGCGGCGTGCCGGTCGACGAGCGCCGAGGCCCGGTTCGTGGCCTCCAGCGCTGCTGCTGGATCCCGGCGCACGTGCTCGAGGTACTTGGCGAGCTGCACCCAGGCGACGGCGGCAAGCCCGCCGTGGGCCTGGGCGATCTCACGCCAGGCGTCCGCCGACTCTTGGTGGCGGCCGGCGAGTCGCAGCACGCGCGCTCGCTCCGCGGCCAGCGTCTCCTGCTGGCGGGAATCCGGGGCGCGCGCGACGGCTGCGTCGCAGCAGGCGAGGGCCTCGGCAAAACGTCGCCGGCGCGCATAAGCGCGGCCTAGCGCCGCCACGTCCCCGGCAGGCTCCAGCGCGCGCGCGGACGGGTCTGCGAGCCGCTCGGCCAAGTGCGCGAGCAGAAGCCCGAGTGAGACGACGTCCTGTCGATTGTGATCGACAACGGCGCGCAGCGGGTCCGGCGATCCGGTCCGCAGGAACTCGAGGTATCGCGCCGGGATGAGGGCGCCGGGGAGGTCGTCGTGACGGTGGACGCCGGCCACGCCTCGCTCCACCGAAGCGAGACGGGCGTCGCCGAGGCGGTGGCGCCATAGCTGACGGGCGACCGGTAGCAGGTCGAGGTGCCCGGCATGCTCTGGGGCGGCGGAGCGCTGGAGCCGGAAACGGGTCACCAGTAGTGGCCAGTCGAATCCGCGCCCGTTGTACGTGACGAGCCAGGCGTCCGCGGGAATCGCGGCCCGCACGGCGGCGAGGAACGCAGGCTCGTCTGAGTGATCCGGCAGCAGCAGCTGCCGCACGTCGAAGCGCTCTCCATCCCAGGTACCCAGTCCGACAAGAAACGCGACGGTTCCGGCGGCCGTGCCTAAGCCGGTCGTCTCCGTGTCGAGGCACACGAGGGGATGGACCGGATCGATTAGGTAGGGGAGGGCCGCGAGCCGCTCGACCGCAAGCGGCATGTGTCGCGACGCCACGACACGCACGACCCGTCCGTCCGTGTGTCGTTCGAGCTCGCCGCCGAGCGCCTCTGCAATCCTGGTCGCGCGGTCCGGTCCGTGACCGTGGGTGCTCGCCGGGTGTGTATAGACGGGCGGTGCCGCCCGCCGCTCGGCCGCTCGGAACCGCGCGAGGCGAGCGGCCAGTTCCATCCTCGAATTGCCGGGCGGGCACGGTGGACGTGCGTCGAGACCCACGGCGCGCAGCGTAGGATCCGACGGTGTCAGCTCGGGTGTCACGCCCGCACGGCCGTGCCGGCCGGGATTGCGCCCGACTCCCCGACGCCGGAGGGGCTCTTGCTCTGCGCTCCTGAAAGGGCAACAAGGAGCTGCAACGCCAACCGTTTGCCGCTTCCGCCCGTTTCGAGCCGCGGGCCGGTGCACGCCGGGCAGCCGGCGTCGCAGCGGCAGCCGTATACAAGGTCGAAGGCGCCCGCCACGAGTTCGTCATGCCGCTCGAACAGGCGTGGCGCGAGTCCCACCCCTCCGGGAACGCCCTCGTAGAGGTAGACGACCGGCTGGCCCAGGTGCGGCGAGCGGACCTGGGCGACCATTCCGAGGTCGTGCGCGTCGCTCATCAGCAGCACGCTCGCGACCGTCTGGAGCGCACGGCCTGCGCCGACGAGCGCGATGTCGAGATCCTGTCGGCGCCAAGCCGCGAAGCGGGCGGCGTCGAGCGCGATCCAGTAGGCCGTTGTGTGGAGCTCGATCTCGGGGAGGTGAATGCGTCCCCAGCCGAGGTTCTCGTTCGTCTGGAGTCGCAGTTTCTTGTAGATGGTGGCTAGCGAGCTGACCATGACCTCGCCATGGGCGCGCTCGCCGGCCTCTGTCCGTCTCGTGTCGAAGGTCTCGAGCGGCTTTAGCGTCACGGCCAGGTCCGCTTGCGTGTAGTGGTCGACGTTAACGCGCCGCACATACGCCTTGCGCTCGTCCCAGTCGAGCCGGTCCACGTGGAACTGCAGCGACTCGTGGAGGTAGATAGCGTCCTCGTGGACGAGGGTCGGCGCGGCGAATAGGTCGACCTCACCGATCACACGCGGCCGCTGGTCTGTGGTGTCGATGATGACGACGTTCTCGTCCGCGGCGCTGCGCAGCGAGATCTCGCTTGCCGGAAAGTTCTCGCTAGCCCAGTACCAGCGCCCATCGTCGGCCTGTCGCACGTGCCCTTCCTCGCCTAGGAACGCCAGGAGGTCGTCCGCCGGCTCGGGCCCGAACCGCTCGCCCGTCCGAAACGGCAGTTCGAATGCCGCCGCCCGCAGGTGCGCGAGCAGCACGTGCAGATTGTCTGGGTCGAGGCGGGCCTCCTCAGGCGTCCGGTCGAGCACGTACTCCGGGTGGGCAGCCACGTACTGGTCCACGGCGCCTCCGCCGGCGACCAGCACCGATGCACTGACGTCCTGCCGCCGACCGGCGCGCCCCATCTGCTGACGCGTGGCAGCGATCGAGCCTGGGTAGCCGACGAGGACGGACGCGTCAAGCCCGCCTACGTCGACCCCAAGCTCGAGCGCGTTCGTACTGACGACGCCGAGCAACTCGCCGGCCCGCAGGCCCCGCTCGATCGCGCGGCGCTCGGAGGGGAGGTAGCCGCCGCGGTAGCCGCGCACTCGCTCGCCCGGGCCACGGCCCTCCCGCATCGCCTCGCGCAACGCAGTGAGGAGCAGCTCGACGCTGACGCGCGAGCGGCCGAAGACGATGGTCTGGTGCCCAGAGCGCAGGAACGCTAGAGCAACCCGCTCGGCGAGGGCGAACGAGCTGGCTCGCGCGCCGAGGGCCGGATCCAGCAGCGGGGGGTCTAGCACTAGGACGTGCCGCTCGCCGGAAGGGGCGCCGCTCTCATCGATGCAGAGCGCATCGCGGCCGGTCAGCAGTCGCGCGAGCTCTGCTGGATTGCCGATCGTGGCCGACGAGCAGGCGATCACGGGTCGGGTGCCGTAGTGCTCGCACACGCGCAGAAGGCGGCGGAGGACGTTCGCAACGTGGCTCCCGAAGACGCCGCGGTACATGTGCAGCTCGTCGATCACCACGTACTGCAGTTGCTCGAACAGCTGAAACCACTTGGTATGGTGCGGCAGGATGGCCGCGTGCAGCATGTCCGGGTTCGTGACCACGATCTGTCCCGCCGACCGGACAGTCGAGCGGACGGGGGCGGGCGTGTCGCCGTCGTATGTCGCACACGCGATGTCCAGTTCGGCCGCAGCGGCAAGCTCGCGAAACGCGGCAACCTGGTCTTGGCTGAGGGCTTTGGTCGGGAACAGGTAGAGTGCGCGGGCGGCTGCGTCTTGTGCGACCGCCTGCAGGACGGGCAGGTTGTAGCAGAGCGTCTTGCCCGAGGCGGTTGGAGTCGCCACCACGACGTCCTGCCCAGCGTGGAGGGCGTCCGACGCCGCAGCTTGGTGCGTCCACAGGCGGCCGAGCCCTCGCGCGGTCAAACCAGAAGCGATGCGAGGATCGACCCAGCCCGGGAGAGGAGCGAAGCGGGCCTCGGCAGCAGGGAAGACCCGGTGCGCCACCACGGTAGGGGCTACTTCGGGGTCATCGAGCAGCCGGTCCAAGACCTCCGTCATCGCTGATGGCGCGTACAGTCGCATGGTTCCTCCGCGTTGGGCCGTCCTTGGCCGGGGACCCGGCGAAGCCCGGGGTTCCGGCCACGCGTCGCCAATCGAACGCCTGTTCTGTTGGGCGCCAGTGTAGCAGGGCGCGCAATGGCGGAAAGCAGGCGCTGGGGCGGGTCTCGGCTGGCTTGACACCGCGCGTGGGCGCAAGCTACGGTGCACTCGATGCGATCCGACGGTTCGGCCAGCCCGCCCGGCCGCGCCCAGGGCGATGATCATGCCTCGGGCCCCGGAGTAACGCCGGAGGGGTCGGGCGGACCTGCCGCCGGGGTCAGCCTTCCCCAGGGGCAGCCACGCTTGGGAGTCGTCGGGCTGGATCGCCGGACGCTAACTCTCGTCGCTTCCGCCTTGCTAGTGGCCTGGCTCGTGCTGGTATTCGGTCGCGCCATCTCGCAGTCGAACGAGGTGGCGGCGCAGGCCGCAGCGCTTCGCAGCCAGGATGCCGCGCTCGCTCAGCAGGTTTCCGACCGTGAGGCCGAGCTCTCTGTGATCCAGTCGCCGGCGTTCCTGGCGCTTGAGGCGCGGGCGTATGGCTACGGTGAACCGAGCGAGCAGGTGTTCGCCTTGCAGCCCGGTGCGCCGCTCCCGCCTTCGATCACGCCACTCGGCACAGAGCCATCCGCGGCGCCTCCGCCGGCGCCGCTCGAGGCCTGGCTGCAATTGCTGTTCGGCCGCTGAGGCCGCGGGCGCAGCGTCCCGTCGGCGGGCATCGCCCGTCCGAAGCGCATCCTTCGTGACGCGAGGTCGTAGGCTCGATTCGGCCGGCTGAATTCGGCCCGACTCCCCGCACGCTTGATGGGTACTCTTTCGTGACGCGGCGGGCAGAGGCATACGGGAGGGCGACATGGGAGTCGGCGAGACGGACTCATCGACCCACGTGGCACGGGCAACTCGCGCCTCGCAGCAGGTGACCCCGGGCTCGCGGCCGGTCGCGACGCACGTCCCTTTGAATGCATCGCCGGCCACGCGAGTGAAGCCGCCCACCGGCGCGCTCTTGGCGGTCACTGCCCGGACCGAGGTACGCCGCGCCGACCGCGCGTCGTACGACCGGGCGCTGGTGCACGCCATCCTCGATGAGGCGCTGGTCAGCCATGTGGGGTTTACGATCGAGGGGACTCCCTTCGTGATCCCGATGCTGCACGGGCGAGTTGGGGACACGCTGTATCTGCACGGCCTGCCCGCGACCCGACTCATCCGGCATCTCGGCGGCGGTGCTCAGGCGTGCCTCGAGGTGACGCTCCTAGACGGCCTCGTGATGGCGCGCTCTTCCTTCCACCACTCCCTGAACTACCGCTCGGCGGTGGTGCTCGGGACGGCCCGCCTGGTCCGCGACCCCGTCGAGAAGCTCGCCGGACTGCGCGCGATAGTCGAGCACGTGGCCCCCGGGCGCTGGGACGACGCACGCCGCCCGAGCCGTGCCGAGCTGCGGCAGACGCACGTGGTAGCCATCCCAATCGAGGAGGCGTCGGCGAAGGTGCGGACGGGGCCGCCCATGGATGATCCAGGGGACCTCGCGCTGCCGGTGTGGGCAGGCGTGATCTCCGTCCAGACGACCCTCGGCATGCCGACCGCGGCCGGTGTCGAGGGCGCGGCCGCAGACCTGCCGGATTACCTCGTTGAGCTGCTCGCGCGGCGCGGTACGCCGAGTGACGAGGCGTGAGCCTCGCGGCACCGGACATCCGATCGAAGGTCCGGTCCAGTTGTTGAGCTTGCATTAGCTCAACACTCTTCAGCACACAACTCCACCCGTCAGGATGGCGATCGCTGTGGCTTGGCACGGTCTGTGGTCGGCCACAAGTCGCTGAACTGGAGCACTGGGCCCGCGCTGATCACGGCCCACCCCAGTGCCCGCCGGGGTCGCGGAGGACGGTCGTCTCGCGGTCCGCATGCGCGACCTGGCGTCTGTTAATTCGGCCGCCCTGTTCGGGGCCCTCAGCCGTGCGGCCTTAGCCTGCAGCACACAACGGGTCGCCTCACCCACCCTCGACGGCGCTGCGCCACCACGATCGCGCCAGGCACGCACCACTGGCGCACCGTCTGAGACGCGCGTCGTGCCGCCTCGTCGGCCGATTGGGTAGCCTGCGATAGGACCTCTTGCGCCTTTTGGATCACCATGTCGACTTCATACCATCTGACGTGTACCACCCGTGCGCCGTGACAATCCTGGCCACCGTGACCGCCGAGCGCGCCCGAGACGGCCGACTCGTTGTGGCCCGGCTCGAGGTCGGCAATCCATGAGCGCCAGCCACCAAGACGCCGCGGCAGCGCGGTTGCGTCTACGTCTTGGCGCCGCAGAGCCGCGTGACGGTCGCGGGAACAGTTCGACGCTGGCACCAGGAGCCGAGCTGTCCACCGAGGATTCGCTTGAGAGGCTCATGCGCCGTATCCGCAGGCCACGAGCCGAGCCGGAGGCACTTCCGCCTATCCCCACTGTGCGGGAGACTACCGAACTCGCCGGGCGCGACCTCATCGAGTCACTGGGGCGCGGGGTCGGACGCAGCATCACGCCCGCCGGGCTTGAGTGGCTTCTTCGGCGGCAAGCCACAAGCCGCATGGCGCCCGCCGCTGCACCTCCGGTGCCGCCGTCGTCGCCGGGTCCGGATCCGTGCGGGCCAGCGAGCAGCCAATCCCCGGCGGTGCCACTGAGACATCCGGCTTCCTCGGCCCAGACCCACCCCTCGGCTGTGGATGGCGGGCGGTTCGACCTTGCGGGACCCGCAACGCGAGCACAAGACGAACTGCACTGCGGGGAAGCGCGGCCGTGGGCCGGGCCAGCCACTGGGCCCGTTCAGCCGATGCTGGCAGACTCAGCCACCTCCGAGCCGGGGGGCGCATCCTCCACAGAGCGTCACTCGCTCGAGCCGGTGTGGCCGGATCGAGCGTCGCCGAAGGCGGCCAAGAGACGTCGGAAGCGCAGCACGATCGCCGTGGATCCGCTGGACGCACCGCTGGACACGCGTCACGCGCGCGTGACGGCCGGGGCGCTCATCCGCGAGCTCGAGGTCGGGAAGAGCGAGCGCCTGGGATGAAGACCATCGCGGTGACGAACCACAAGGGAGGGAGCGCCAAGACCACGACGGCGGTCAACTTGGCGGCTGCCCTCGGCGAGCAGGGGTTCCGGATCCTGGTCATCGACGTGGATCCCCAGGGCTCGGCGACCAGCTGGCTGGGCTCGCCCGTCGCGGGCCGGGACGCGCTCGATGTGTACACGGGCCAGGGCGATTTGGCCGGCTTCGCCGTCTCGACCAGCGCGCCAGGCGTGCAGCTGGTCCCATCAACCCCGTGGTTGGTGGCGGCGGACCGTCGGCGGGAGACCGATCTCGCTCTGGGTGTCATGCGCACCATCGAAGCGCTGCCGCCGCGATGGGATTATGTCTTCGTGGACTGCCCGCCATTGCAGGGGTACCTCGGCATCGCGCCGCTCTCCGCGTGCCAGCAGGCGCTTGTGCCAGTCGAGGCCCATGTCCTGGCGCTGTCCGGGCTCGTCAGCCTGCTGGACGCGATGCAGGAAGTGCGTGCGCGGCTCAACCCGGAGTTGACCCTGGCGGCGATCGTCGCGTGCCGGGTCAGCCACACCCGGCACGCCCGGGAGGTCGTCGACCGACTGCGCGGGCACTATCCGAGCCACCTGCTCGGAGCGGTCGTGCGGGAGAACATCCGGCTGGCCGAGGCGCCTTCCTTCCAGCTTCCGATCACGCGCTACGCTCCATCGAGCGACGGAGCGAAGGACTATCGCGCCGTCGCCCGCGAGTTTCTGGAGCGACAGCAGGTGCGGGTTGAAGCGGCCAGCGGCGCCTCGCTTGCCGGCTTCCCGAAACGGCACGCCGAGAGCCTCGTAGCGTGGGCTGGGGCGGTGGAGGCACGCTAGCCAATGGATAGGACGGTCGGCGCCTGATGAGCGACCCTGCCACGCGGGACGACGCGGAACTGCGGCGCACGCTGGACGCGCTGCTGTCCAACGCAGGGTCGGGGTCGACGCGGGAGGGGGCGTCGTCGCCGCCAGAGCCCGCGCGACCCGCTGCTCAGCAGGGCGCGTCTGAGCGGCGCCATAAGCGGGGCCGGACCGGAGCCAGCGACATCGCACATCGGAGCGCTGGATGGTGGGACGCCGGGGACTAGTCGTCCTGGGGTGCATCCTCGTGGTGATCGGCGGGCTCCTGCTTTCCGACACCCTGGGAGTGCTCGCGCTCGACACGTCCCGTCTGGCCGACTACTGGCCCC
>JBKQRF010000298.1:0-5035 GCA_052144055.1 Candidatus Limnocylindrales bacterium | reverse complement strand
GCTCAACGGGGGTGGCGAACGGATCGATTTCTTCGACGACGTGCTCCAGATCGAGCCTGAAGCGACCCCGGTTCTCCTCGTCGGGCACGATCACGCCACGGGCGAGCAGATCGGCGACCGCGTCGTTCGCTAGCCGGTAGGTCGTTCCGTCGTAGGTCAGGAGTGGGCCGCTCGCTCGTCGCACCATCGCGCCTCTCCCTTATCAGGCTGGCCGGTCGGGCCTCTCGTGTTCGGCTGGTTCACACGAGCATGCTCGGCCTGTCATGCAAGGTCAATCTCCGCATGTCGCCGCGCTCGGGGGTCCCGAAATCGCAGGGGCTCTCACCTTCCCGCCCCGAACGGCACGTCCGACAGATTGAGCACGTACAGGATCGGCACCGTCCCACGCACGTCGGTCCAGATCGCCCACTGCCCGCTGATGGCAGTCCAGCCTGGGGCAGGCAGGCCGAGGATGAGGTGCTGGTAGCCGTTGAGGCTGATCGCTGCGTGGGCGGTCCCTTCCGGGGCCACATCTCGCCACAGTATCGTCGCGAGGCCGTGCCACGTCCCTACGGCGGGCGCCTCGGCCGACTCCCCGGCCGGGGCATTGGGCGCGGGCGCGAGCGGCTCTGGGCCCGGTGGGGCCCCGTTGGTCGGCCATAGCAGCGGGAGTCGCCAGAGGACCGAAGGTGACTGCAGCGAGCCCGGGAGTGCTGCGGCGGGGTTCGGGCTGGTGAACAGCGCGACCGAGCCGTCGGCGGCAAGAGAGAGCGCGTCGCCCGGACCACCAGTGTCGCCCGGACCACCAACCATGGCCGAAGACGAGCCGCCGAAGCGAGTCACGAGCACATAGTCGCCCGCAAGCGACGAGCCGATGTCTGTGCTGACGCTGCCGACCACACCGGGTGCCAGTTGCAGATCAAGCACGAGGCTCGAAGCGGCGTGACCGGACCACTGCAGGGCCCCACCTACGAGCGCGTGGACCTCGATGACCGACTGGTTGCCGCGCTCGATGTCGTAGGCGAAGGCGTCGGACGACAGCGCCACAAGGGGCGGCAGTGGACCGATGCAGCCGCCGGGTGTCGTCCACATCTCCTGCGCGACCCCGCTCGCGATCACCCGGGGAACAGGGTGGCTGGCCTCAGACAGCCAGATGCGCCAGTGGCGGGGGATGATGTCGTGGACGGAGCACGGCCCGCCCGTGAACCCGGGGGCCGTGACCCACCACTCGACCCATGCCACCCGGCCCGCTGCCGCCGAGATCGAGTAGACGGAGTGGCCTTCAGGCAGCGTGGCGATGATCTGGTCGGTGCGCCGGACGACATCAACCATGTGCACGACCGTGCTTTCGTGAGCGGCGTAGTAGACGTGGTTGCCCTCGGCGGCGAAGTAGTCCAAGTCCGCGTCGGCCGCCAGCGGCAGGCGCGTCACGGCACCGGCGGGCGGCTCCCACGTGGGCAAGACGACGTTGCTGGGGGGCACGAACGTGACGAGCGGCAGGGGCGATGCGGGTGGTGCGCTCGTCGTGATCGCCGCGAGGGATGACGCGGGCACTGTCGGCGCGACCGGACCTGATGGTCCCTTGCCGAGGATCGCGACGCCGACCGTCAGGGCGAGAAGCCCGACCACGAGCACAGCGGCGAGCGGACCCCCCACCGAGCCCACAGGGACGGGCTGAGGCGGTTCGGGCTGCCCGCTCACCGTTGGTTCCTCACGGCAGCGGCAGGCGCGTAAGACACGCGACAGCAAGAGTGGGTACCCTCGGCCTTCCTCTGATCGGGTAGGCTCCTGTTCGCATCATCGCCGCTCTCTCTACGGCGTCGCCGGGATGGCCGAGAGTGACACCGCGTGCGTGTCGGGCTGGCCGGGCAGCGGAAGCGACTCGTGCCACACGAGCGAGCCATCCTGCACTGTGACCCAGTCGGGCTGGCGCTGGCCCGCCACGACACGACCCTCGATCTCGCCGGGCCTCCATAGCACGAGGTCGCTGTCGGCGGCGTTGTCTGCTCCGGTGTACCAGACGATCCACGCGACCACGCCATTGCCCAGCGCGACATTCCCCGTCGGACCGGACTGGGTTATCGGCAGCGATGGCCCGGGCACCCGCACAGGCACCAGACGACCCCGCATGCCGAGCGCCAGCGAGGCCGTCCAGACGGAGGCGTCGGTGGTGTCGGAGCGCGACCAGATCAGCCACTGCCCATCCATCGCTGCGTCGCTCACCTTCGTGTCCATCTGGAAGGGCTTCTCCGTGCTGGCGAGGGAGACCTCGGCGAGCGTGACCGGCGGATGCGGCTCGGCGGGCGCGGTCAGCGTGTACGCCTTGCCCGCCGCGAGGGCGAAGGTTCCGCTGGGCAAGGCTTCGACGGTCCCGGAGGGGAAGGTGATTGGAGGCACTGCGGGCGCGACGCTCGGCAGCGGGATCGACCCGGTCGCGGCGGCGCTCGGGCCGAAACTTCCCGCCGGGACAGGCGTAAAGCACGCGGCACCCGGAGGGCATCGACCCGGAGATGCGTGCGCCGAGGGCACGGGCATTGGGCCGGAGGTGGTCGGTGGTCCCACCGAAGGCGCAGTCTTCGGTGAGGTGCCCCCGCAGCCCGCCACCAGCAGCACGAGCAGGATGCCGACTAACTGCCGCACCGATCCCTCCTTGGGTCTCGTGGCGCCGAGGCAATGGTGCACCTGTCGCGCTACCGGGCGAAGGACGCCCCCGTTGGCCCCACCCGATTGGGCCGGGGTCGGTCCACACAAGATGCGGGTCAGGGCACGTCGAGCGACCGGGCTCGCGCTAGCGGTCGTTCTGGTTGAAGACGTTGGGGTTCCACGGCATCGGCCGACCATCGCCAACTGGCTCGTCGCTGCTGTTCGCCGACCATACCGCCCGCTGGATGAGGTGGCGGGCGAGCACATGCCATGCGCGCTTGTCGCAACGATCCTCAAGGTGCTGCTGGTGCCGCAGCATGGCCGCCGCGTAGGCCCGGAGCATCTCCTCGATGGGCTCGTCCATCACGAGGCTCCTCAACGACGGCTGCGTGCCGCGTTCTCGGCGAGGCGCGCCTTGACGATAGCCTCGACGACCGCCACCGGGAGGGGCTTGTCCGGGCGGAACTGGATCGTTCCCTTCGCGTGGTGGTAGCCCGTCAACTCGTCTCGGTGTGCCTCGATGAGCGCCATGTTGCCCGGGAAGAGGCTGCAGTGGTCACGGAACGCGCCCATCCACACGAGCATCCGACCGTGGGCGCGGAATGCGGGCATCTGGTAACTGATCGTCTCGCTCGCCTCGGGCGCGGCGGCCTTGATCATCGCCCGAAGGTGCTCCAGCGCGGCACGCGAGTCCGCCGGACAGGCGGCCAGATACGCCTCGACGCTGGCGGGTGCGGCCATGCCCTTCTCCTTCCGCGAACGACGACCCGGCTGATGATCGTGCCACGGGACGGGCGGTAGTGCCATCGAGGAGATGGACCCGACCGCGATCACGCCAGCCCGCCCGCTCGGCGATCAGGCTGTTCTCGCCTCGGCATTCGTGCTCAGCGAGCGCACGAAGTGGACGGTCGTGGGTGCATCACAGATGTCGGGGCTAATCCTCTCGCCCCGACCAAACTCACCAATCGAGCACCGCAGCTCGAAGGTGGGCGGCAGGGCGGCGTCGAGGCCCAAGGCGATCGCGTCGGGCGTTAGCTCGTAGAACATCTGTTCATATCCTAGCACGTCGGTGCGCGCGAACAAGGCGCTCGCGAGGGCCTGCCGTCCGTCCGGTCCCGTATCCGCCCACAAGCTGGGCAGCGAGCGCAGGTAGTCCACGATCTCGGGCGCGCTGAGCCGAGGCTCGTCCAGCGGCTCGCGAGCCCGCTGCTCCTCAGCGTCGAGGCGGGCCATGGCCGCCTGCCACGCTGGCACATCGCGGGTCTTGGCCAGCTGGCGCCCAGCCTCCTCACGCTCCCGCTCGATGCGCCCCAGGGTGCGCTCGTCGACCCGGGGCTCCTCGTCGCCGTACAGGGCAACGGCCTCGAGGATCGTCGCGTCATCGACGCGTCCGACCTCGCCCAGGAGTCGCGCGATGGCGTCCTCATACCAGCCCTGCGGGTAGGAGTGGCCTTGTACCCGTCGGTCGTGGCTGTTGCGGTAGCGCCGCCGCAGCATCGGCGTGGCGGCGATGAAGGCCGCACAGGTGGGGGCGGGATGGCGGTAGCGCCCCGTGTCGCCGTACAGGAAGCGCCCGCAGCCCGCACATCGGAGGCGAAGCGGGTAGTTGCGCCTGACGATCCGTCCTGGGGTCCGGGTGCGACGGCGGGCGCGTAGGTCCTGCACCTTCGAGTACAGGGCGGGTTCCACGATTGGCTCGACGCCGGCCAGCTCGCCGGTGCGCAGCCTGCCTCCGTAGATCGGGTTGGTGAGCAGCTCCGCCACGTGGCTCTTGGCCAGGCCGGTCTGGCGCGCCACCTCCCAGTCGGTCGTGCCGGTGGCGGCCAGCTCGTAGGCCCGGCGGACGGTGGGGGCAGTGGTGTCGTCGATGCGCAGCGTCGAAGGGCGTCCCTCGCGGACCATCCCGTACGGGGCCCGGTTGCCACCGGGCACCCCGAGGCGGCGGCGCTTGGCGGCATACCCCTCGGCCACGCGCTTGCTGAGCTTGCGGCTGTAGGCCTCGGCCTCATGCGCCTCCCGCACAAACTGGTCCCAGTCATCGGGGTCGGAGGAGAGCAGCCGCTCGTCGGCGAAGAGCACCGCCACCCCCGCCGGATGCAGGTGGTCCTCCACCGCGATGAGGGTCTGCTTGAGGTTGCGCAGGAAGCGGCTGACGTAGCCCACCACGAGGATGTCGAACTTCCCCTCCTGGGCTGCGGTGAGCATGGCCTCCCAGGCCGGAGTCCGCCAGGCCGAGGTCCAGCCCGACGCAGCGGCCGACCAGGCGAGGTCGGAGTCCATGAGCCCGTGTCGCTCGATGACCCGGTCCTGCAGCTCGCGCTGGGCGTCCGGGCCGAAGTTGTCGAACTGGCCGCTCGTCGACTCGCGGAACCAGCGGGCAGCGCGCAGCCCGCCCACCTGATCGAGTGAGCCC
>JBKQRF010000297.1:0-10292 GCA_052144055.1 Candidatus Limnocylindrales bacterium | reverse complement strand
CTGAGGGCAAGACCTGGCGCGAGGCGCTCCGCTGTCTGAAGCGTCACCTCGCCGACGTGGTCTATCGGACCATGTTGCTCGATCTCCGCGCCGCCGAAATCAGGGCTTGACGAGATAGGAGCTCACGCTACGGGACGTGACCCCGCAGCGTGGGCAGGGCCGACCGGCTCACCCGCGTCTCGTGAGTCTAGGGAGCCTATGGGAGTGAGATTGCCGATTACTCGCCAAGGGGTCCCATCACGGTCTGCCAGGGCCGCACCAGGACCTCGAAGGTGGAGTGCGGGATGAGTGCCCGGTAGCGCAGCGCTACCCATGTGTTCCAGAGCGCGACCAGGCCCCGCTGCGCAACCTCGCCGGTCGCCTCGATCACCGCCGCCGCCTGCGCCTCGGTCTGGTGCGTGCCGGATAACCACGGATCGAGCAGACCCGACAGGCCACGACGTCGCTCCACCGGTCCCGCCCGTAGGTCGCGACCCGCGAGCACCCCGCCGACCGTGATCTGGAGTTCGGCGAACACCCCGATCATTGCCTCCCGTTCCTCGCGCGGCAGCCGCACGCCGGCGTCCCAGGTGAAGCCGAAACCCCGGCCGATGTCGGGCGGTGACCCGGTGGCCAGCATCTCCTCGACCACGCGCCCGAAGGCCAGAATCTCGGCGCGCGTCAACGCGGCGACCCACCCGAACATCGGCCGCGGGTCGGGTCCCGCCCGTCCCGACATGGGCAGCGCCGCGGAGCGAGCGAGGAGCGTGGAGCGGAAGTCGACGGTCAGCCGGTCAGCGCGGCTCTGGGAGGCCGGGACTGGGGCCTGCGAAGCGTCGCTCGCGGTGCCCTCGACCTGGGACGCTCGCTCGGCGTCCCGAGCTTCGAGCTGCGCCAAGAGGCGGCGGGCTCGCTCGGGATGCTCCACGCCGAGCCGTAGGCCGACACCCAGCCAGCGGTAGTCCGCCGTTTCGAGAGTATCGGGACGGTCCTCGGCGTCCAATGCGGCGAGCGCCTCGCCAAGCGCCGCGCGGAGGTCCCGCCCGTCGCGCTGCGAGTCGCCGCCCTTGATGGGCACTGCCGCTTCCTCCGCTGCGGGTGGATCGTCGTCGAGCATACGGTCCGTCGTGATGGGACACCCGAGAATGCCGGCCGACTCGTCGTAGTAGTACTCGCGCCCGATCGTCTCCAA
The DNA here is from genome assembly GCA_052144055.1 of Candidatus Limnocylindrales bacterium. GTDB lineage: Bacteria > Chloroflexota > Limnocylindria > Limnocylindrales > CSP1-4 > JAJYNJ01. The sequence goes on along the minus strand of JBKQRF010000297.1, from coordinate 9,121 downwards.
GAGCAGGCGCGTGGCGTCGCGGGCGCGCTCACTCGCCCCCCGCGCCGTGGCGATGGCGTACAGGTTGCCCTTCGAGCGTCCGATGGCGCCGACGGTGGGCTCCTGAACGAGGACCGCGTCGGGGGAGGAGTCCAGCCGCTCGTCTTCGGGGACGAAGCCGAGGTTCGTGTGGAAGCGGACCGCCATGATGCTGCGAGTCTACGCGCCAAGGCTGTCGCGTCTGCCAGCCGAGGGCCGGGACACGGCTCCGCGCAGCTCGCGGGCATGGGTTGACCCGGTCCGTCCACTCGACTGCGACCATGGCAACATCGTGTAGGCTCCCTGCGCCGGACCGGACGGATGGTCGCCCCGCGTCACGAATGGCCGCCTTTCTTTCAGGAGGTCCTCAGAGCCCACGGCGTACCGTTGCCCCGCTCCTGATCACGTGGGCACGCACACCGAGCGCCCCGTGACTGCCCCCGGCCACCTCCACACGCCAGGAGGAGATCGGCATGCAGCGCAACGCCCTAGTCTTCGTGGTCCTGCTCGCCGGCATCGCCGGGGCCCGGGCCAACGGTGGCTAACGGCGCGGGCGAGGCTTGGACCGAGGCGAGGTCTGCGGACATGCGGGGGGATGACCCGGAGCATGCGACTCGGGGTCGCAGTGCCGGTGCGCCGAGCGCACCCGGTGGCCCCACGGGGATGACGATCTGGGTACCTGCCCCGCCCCGCCGGGCGGATCCAGATGGGGCGTCGGGCGCACGGTACAGCGCGCACGAGCGCGCACTCACACTGCTGTTGCTGGGCGCCGCGGGGGCGCTGGGCGTGGGCGTGGCCGCCCGTGCGGCAGATCCCACGGTCGGGTTCTCGCCCACCGCTACGCTCGGCGCACTCGCGGCGCAGCTGCGAGTGACCGGCCCGGCCACCCTGGCGCTCTCGGGGGCGATGGCGCTCGAGCTCGCCGCGGGCGCGATCCTCATGCGCGCCCTGCGCCGGACCCCCTTCCCGTCCTGGTCGGACGCCCTGCTCGAGGGCTACGCCGGTGCCGTCGTGCTCGACGTCCTCCTCCTCTTTGGGCTGGGCGGCGAGGGGCTCTTCCGCGCACCCCTCCTCGCCGGCATCCTGGGCGCCGTCGTGCTGGCCGGGACGCGACTGCGCCCGATCGTCCGGCGGCGGCCTGTGTTCAGGCGGCCGCATCTCGGCCGCTGGCCACTCGTAGCGCTCGTGTGGTGCGGGCCCCTCATCCTGACGCTCGCCTCGCCGGTGGTCCCCTTCAGCGACGTGTTGCCCAACCACGTGGCACCGGTCGAGCACCTGGCGGTCTTCGGCAGCTTCGCTACCCTGGCGACGAGTCCCTCGCCGAGCTACGGGGCGTCGCGGGTGTTCCAGGGATACGTTGCCCTCCTGGGCAGCCTCGCCGCGCTGACGGGCCTGCCGGCAACGCTGGCCGTCGCCGCGTTCGCCGTGCCGTTGACGCTCGTCTGCGCCCTCGCGGCGAGACGCCTGGCCGCTGTCCTCTTTGGCCCACGTGCCGGATATTGGGCCCTCCTAGTGTTCCCCCTCTCGTTCACCTTCGCACGGCTCACCGATGCGCGTGACAGCGTGACCGCGCTTCCGCTGGCCGCCGCGCTGGCGCTCCTGGTCCGGCCCGCGATCAGGGCCAGCCCGACCCGGAGTGCCAGAGGTGCGGACCTGCCGCTGGTCGCCGCCCTGGCGGCCACAGTCCTCGTGCACCCGCTGGTGGGCGCGTTCACGGCCGCGACCGTCCTTCTCGTCAGCCTGACCGACCCGGGCCGGTACATGCGGCGCGTCGTCCCCGCACTGGCCGGCGCGCTGGTCGCCTGCCTGCCCCAGGCCGCGGTCATGGCGGGCTTCGCGCCGGTGCCAGCGGTCGGGCTCGTGGCGTTCGGCGCCGCCATCACGACGACTGCGCTCCTGGCCCGACTGGCCCAGCAGCTGACATCGGCCGGCTTTGTGCTGCGAGTACCGAAGGTCGGGCGCCGCACCTGGCCTCTTGCGGCCAGCGCACTCATGGTGGCCGCCCTGATCGTGCTTGTCGATCGAGCGCTCCTGCCGACAGCGCTTGGGTGGCTGCGCCTCGGGTTCCCGGTCCTCTTCATCGGCGCGCTCATCGGGCTGTTGGGCCTGCTCCGCTCGGTCCCGGTTGGGCGCTCGGTGCTCGCCGCCTCGTTGGGCGTCGGCCTGGACGCGCTCGTGCTGGTCGCGCTCGTCCCGGGGTCTTCGCTCGACGTGCAGTCCCTGCGCTACGAAGTCCCCAAGGCGGTGGGCTACTGGCTGCCCTGGGCCTGCGTGCCCGTCACGGCAGGTGTGCTCGCGGCAGTCTGGCGCTGGCGTGGGCCGCTCCCGGCGCGCCTCGCGATCATCGGCATCTTCCTGGCCATCGCGCTGCTACCGATCGGCGGGGCGGTGCCCAACACCGAGCAAGCCTCGCACCCGGTGGCAGACACCCTGGCCTATGACCTGCACACGGCGCAGCGTGGCTATTGGCAAGGCTACCCCGATCCCCGCCTCGTGCTGGATGCCTCGGGGCGCGCGCTCGTGGCGTTCCTGCGCGGCGAGGAGGCCGCCGGGCGACTCGCCGGGAGCGATCGAGTCCTCCACGTGGCGCAGAGCCACCAGGAATGGGCCAGCATGCCGATCGGGGTCTTCACCGGGGCCCTCGAGACGCTCGTGTGCGCCGATGCGGCGCCGAGCATCTTCACCATTGGCGGCCGCCTGCTCCCGCTCGCTGACCTGACCTCCGAGCTCGCCCGAGGCTATCGCTACGTCGTGCTCGAGCCAACGGGTCTCCCGAGCGCCACGCGGGCTGCGATCGTGGAGGCGGGGTACCGATCGGTCTTCGCCAACCCGCGTGGCGAGGTTTTCGCAGCAGCCGGGCTGTGATGAGCTCCAGCACAACTGCGTGTCTGTTCAGGGCTCGTTCAGGGGACGGGTCCTGAATGAGGATACGTGGAGCCCACACGCTGCCAGAGGGATGCGCTTGGGGGGCGGACGCAGCGACCGGCGGGCGGAGGGGCAGGTGACGGTGGGCCTCGGTCACGGGATCGCGTCGCCCACGGAAGCGATATCTTCCAACACGGCCCGGCCAACCGCGACGATGCGGCGGTCTCCGCCCGAGCGCAAGACCCTTGCGCGGCAGTGACGAGCAGCACAGGTGAGGGATGACGAACGAGCACGCGCGGCCCATAACACGACGCCGCTTCTTGCAGGCAGCGGGCGGCGTGGTGTTGGGCGGAACGGCGATCGGACTGCTCTACGAGGCGTCAGGGGGCGCGTGGCCCGTGAGCCCGCGCAGGCCGAGCCCGGGCCTGGTCGCCGGGAACAGGTCGCCTGCGGCGTCGCCGCGCCCATCCCCCGCGGCCCGCAGCTTCCACACGCGGCCGGACTTGCTGGCGCCGGTGGTGACGATCGACACGTCGGCCGGCGCCGTCGCCCCCGGGCTCGTCTTCCTGACCCTGGACAACGGGGCGGACAAGGGAGGCCCCCTCATCGTCGACAACGCCGGCGAACCGGTCTGGATGCTGTCGGTGCCGGGCAAGTCCGTGGCCGACTTCCGCGTGGCGACCTATCGGGGTCAGCCAGTCCTGGCGTGGTGGGAAGGCTCGACCAACGCCGGGATCGGCTCGGGCGAATGCGTGATCGCGGACACGTCCTATCGCGAGATCGCCCGCGTGCAGGCGGCCAACGGCCGCACCATCGACCTGCACGAGTTCCAGATCACCCCGCAGGGCAGCGCCTTCGTCTTCGCCGATGCGGCGGTCCCGGCGGCTTTGGTCACTGGATCGGCGACTGCCTCCTCAGCCGTGCCCGCGCAGGTCATGGACTGTGCCATCGTGGCTCTTGTCAGCGCAGCTACCAGTGGCGCAGCGGCGAGTTCATGGCGCGTGCCTGCGCAGATCGCACCGGGTCGTTCATGCGGGCACCGTGCCAAGATTGGAGCGGAGCCGGCTCGGACGGCAGGCGGGCACCACAGTCGGGACAGATCTCTCCCCATGTTCCGCGCTCGGACTCGCAGCACATCGCACCCGCCGACGCCATGCCGATGTGGGTGTCATGACGCTCGACGTCTTGAGTTGGGGCCGCTCTCTGCATGGTCCTGCCATTCTGCGCGCTGGCGTGGCGGCCGGCCACGTCGCCATCGCGCTTGCCTGTAGAGGTCAAAATCGCTAACGCTGGATCCGCGCTGAGTCGCCCTGCGCGAGCGCCCGCACCTGGGTCAGAGTGGCCATGGTGGTGTCGCCCGAGAAGGTCGTGAGCAGCGCGCCATGCGCCCAGCCCAGGCGCAGCGCCTGCTCGGGCTCCTCCCCGGCGAGGAGCCCGTAGAAGAAGCCCGAGGCAAAGCCGTCTCCGCCGCCCACGCGGTCGTAGATGTCCAGCTCCATGGTGGGCGCCACATGGGCCTCGCCGCTCACCCAAGCCACCGCGCTCCATGAGTGGCAGTTGGTGGAGTGCACCTCGCGCAAGGTGGTAGCCACTACCCTTACCCGCGGGTAGCGCTCCGTGATCCGCTGCATCATGCCGAGGAAGGCGGAGGGGTCGAGGCCTGACCCTGCGGCCACCTCCGGCCCGGGGATGCCGAGGCCCGTCTGAAGGTCTTCCTCGTTGCCCACCAGGACGTCGGCCTGTTCGACGATACGTGATAGGGTCTCCCGCGCACGCGCCTGGCCGCCTTGCGAGGCCCACAGCTTGGCTCGATAGTTAAGGTCGAAGGAAACGACGGCGCCCGACTCGCGGGCGGCCCGCATCCCCTCGATGATGAGGTCGGGCGTGGTCGGCGAGAGGGCGGCGAAGATTCCACCCGAGTGGAACCACCGCACCCCGTCGATGAAGATCGCCGGCCAGTCGAAGTCGCCGGGAGCTAGGCGCGCAGCCGCCTCGTCGGCGCGGTTGTAGAAGACGATGGGGCCGCGGACCCCGTAACCTCGGTCGCTGTAGACAGTGGCGATGTTCAGGCCGCGCACCCCATCGTGCTCGAACCGGCGGTAGAACGGGCGCACGCCAATGCTGCGGATCTGTCCGTTTACGAGCTCGCCGATGGGGTAGTCCACCATGGCAGTGGCGATCCCGGTGTGCAGACCGAAACAGTCGGCGAGGTTCGCCGCCACGTTGTACTCGCCGCCCGAGACGTGGATGGCACACTCGCGGGCCTTGCGGAATGGCACGATGCCCGGGTCAAGACGGATCACCACGGCGCCGAGGGACAGAAAGTCGAGGGCACCGCGCTCGGGGATGGTCAATGCGTGGGTCATGTCAGTCGCCTATCCCTGCTTCTTGAGGTGGCCCCGAAGCCGAAGCGCATGGCCGAGAGCAACTTGTCGCCGAAGTCGGCTTACCTTGTGGGGGACCCTGGTTATCGGGCCGATCGACCCTCCTACAGATGCGCGGGCCGCGGTTCAACGACTGTGACGACGGCCGAGTGGTCGAGTCCCCCTCCCCCAGCCTCAACAAGTCGCCCCATCTGCCGTGCCGCGACCTCGAAGCCAGGCAGGCTGACGCCCGCCTGGCTCGCAAGATAGTCAATGGTGTCGATGTCCTTCAGGTGGTAGATGGCCCTGCCCCCGGGCGCGAAGTCGTGACGCAACATCCGTTCGCCCTGGATCTCCAGAATCGGGCTCGCCGCGAACCCGTTGAGAAGGGCCTCGCGCACGCGCCACGGATCGAGCCCGGACGCCCTCGCCAGTACCAACGCCTCCGCGACGGCCTCGAGAGTCGTCATAACCACGAGCTGGTTACACGCTTTGGCGATCGCGCCTGCGCCGACCGGACCGCAGTGCACAGCAGCCTTGCCGATGGTGGAGAGGATGGGTCGCACGCGCTCCACTTGCTCTGCTGGTCCACCGAGCATGATCGCAAGCCAACCGGTTTCCGCGCCACGGACCCCACCACTGACGGGCGCGTCCAGGAAGCCGACCCCATGCTCGGCGAGCGCAGCGGCGATGGCCCGTGCGTCCGCTGGCGAGATCGTGGAGGTATCTACCACGACCCGGCCTTCGCACTCCCCCGCCACAAGGCCGTGATCACCGAACGCGACGGCGCGCAGGGCAGGGGCGTCCGGCAGGGAAGTGAGGATCGTTGACGCACGCGCGGCGACGCCGGCGGGATCGGCAGCGACCTGAGCGCCAGCAGAAGCGGCAGCGGCGACCGCACTAGCCACGATGTCCCACGCCACGACCTGCCACCCGTCACGAAGCAAGGTGCGGCACATCGCACCTCCCATCTGGCCCAGGCCGATTAACCCGACGACCCGTCGCTCGTCAGACACCCCTCTGCCTCCTGCTGGTCTGCGTGCCCGGGGAGCTACCCCTCTGCGGTCAAGGGAAACTGAACTGGAGCGTGGCCTCGCGCGGCTCGGCATATCGCCTTGAACTACCCCGCAGACTCGCGCCTGCCAGTGACTCCATGCGCATTCCTCGCGCGGAGGCTACGGAAAGTGTTGCTCCATGGCGACAAAAGCCTCGTCGACAACCTGGAGGGTGCGTTCCACATCAGCCTCCGTATGCGCGATGGAGACATAGAGTTTCTCGTTTGGATTGACGAGCACACCCCGCTTGATGAGCTCGAGCGCCCAGCGGAGGCCAAGCGCCTTGTCGGACGCCAACACGTCCGCCCAGTTCTTGGGTGCCTCATTGTCGAGGAAGCGAACGCCGAAGACCGCATCCTCGCCGAGCGCCTGCACGGCGAAGCCGTGGCTAGTTCCGAGCTCCTTGATTCCTCGCCGAAGGCGTCCGCCCAACTGGTGGAGATGCTCGTAGGTTCCTGGTCGGCTCAGTACCTCAAGACTCGCCACACCGGCAGCCGCGCTAATGGGATTCCCGCTCAGCGTGCCACCCGCCCATACGCGCTGGCCGGGATCAGTCTGCTTGGCATCGATGTACCGCATCAATTCGCGAGGACCGACTACCGCGGCCATGGGGAAACCCCCGGACATTGCCTTACCGTACGTCGCCACGTCGGGGACCACGCCGTAGCGCTCCTGGGCGCCTCGCCAAGCGATCCGGAAGCCAGTCACAATCTCGTCGAAGATCAGAACGATTCCGAGCTGTCGTGTCAGATCTCGCAGTTGCTCAAGAAAGCCAGGAACTGGCGTCAGCACACGTTGCAGCGGCTCAACGATGACTGCCGCCAACTCGGCAGCGTGGTCGCGGATGATCTCAGTCGCTCGAGCCGCGTCGTTGAACGGTGCGACCAAGACCTCGCTCGCGAGCACCCGAGGGATTCCGGCCGAATCCGCGTCAGCGGACGGATAGGAGCTCGGAGTCGTGGGAACCGTTCCCCACAAGGCATACTCGTTCATGCCGTGCCAGCCGCCCTCGAACTTGAGGATCTTCTGGCGGCCTGTAGCAGCACGCGCGAGTCGCAGGGCGTAGAGCGTCGCCTCAGAGCCGGACCCTGTGTACTGCACCTGCTCGGCGCATGGAATCGCATCAACCATGCGTTCAGCGAGCGTTATCGCCGGTTCATTCAGAAAGTAGTAGGTCGAGCCCTTGACCAGCTGCCGCTGGACGGCGGCGACGATCTCTGGGTGAGCATGGCCTAACAACGCCGGGCCTGAGCCGAGGTGGTAGTCGATGTAGTCGCGTCCCGCGACATCGGTCACGTGACCTGCCTGGCCGGAGGCCACGACCAGATCGACCTCCGGAGGCAGCACGAACGTCCCAAGGCCACCCCCGGGAAACACTCGACCTGCCGTCTGCAGGAGCTCGGCTTGTCGCGAGAGCACGCTGCCATGAGTGATGGATTCGGTCACGTCGTGGCTCCTTCATCCTGCCTCAGAAGATGGGAACTCGGGTCCGCCGGCATGTGCGCAAGCGAGGAGGTACTACCCATACGATCGAGAGCCGCTCCAGCCCCATGGCTCAAGTGGGACGACACGCGCATCGCGGAGTCGCGCTGCCCCGACCGCCTACCGCGCACGCCGTCTCTTGTGGTTCCCTAAGCTCAGTTCTCGCACGTTGTCATGGCGCCCTAACTCTCTGGTAGCAGTAGGCCGGATGTCACGTCGCTCAGGAAGTCTTCAAGGGTGCTGTACCCCAGCGACCGCATCCCGCGTATTGCCAAGACGTCAACCGATTCGTCGTAGTCGGATCCGAACGCCTGCCTGGCACCCGTGAGATGCGCATTCATCGCCTCGCCGGCCGCAATCGGGTCCCGCGCTTTGATCGCCTCGTACACCGCCACGTGGTACGGGTCAGTCGCTCCCCTTACCTCTGGATCGGTAGCGCTACGCAGCATCAGCTCCACCGAGAGCCGCATGATGGATGCGAACATCGTCTCGATCAGGGGGTTGTGCGAGGCCGAGGCGATCGCTAGGTGGAACGCCAGGTCGAGGCGGATCAGCTCGAGGACTGATCGGCCGTTACCAAGTGCCTTGAGTCTCTCTGCCAATCCAGTCACGTCATCGAGGTCGGCCCGTTGGGCGGCGAGCTTGGCTGCCTCGCATTCCAGCATCAGACGGGCCTCGATCACATTGCGCGTGCTTGCGCCCCGCCGCTTGTAGAAGAGCTCCAACGGACTGGCCACATGAGCGAGGCTCGGTCGACAGACGAACGCTCCCCGCCCCGGCAGGATCTCCACTAAGCGGCGTTCCGCCAGGGTCCTGAGAGCCTCTCGAACCACCGGTCGACTGACTCCATAGTCACTCGCCAGCCGGCGCTCCGCCGGAAGACGGTCGCCTGGGGCGAGGCGACCGGAGAGCAGCAGCTCCTCTAGCAAGGCAGTGACGTCGGGTTGCGTTCGCCCCGACAGTTCCCTGGTCAGACCACGCATACTAATATTCAGCTCCTAATCGCCCGGCCCGTCAAGGGGCTACCCCTGTGTGGGCCTGCTGGCTGCCTCAGAGGCGGCACAATTCCCCGGTCCGTCGACCAAGCCTGGAGGGTACGCCGGCCTCGGATGAGCCTGGCGGACAGGGCTTCCTCCGGATGCAGCCAGCCATGACAGCACGCCACCCAAGTCCCTTGACACGGCCTGTTTCTCGTCTAGTATCCGGTGTGACTGGTCTTACCACGCCCGGCGAGCCTACGAGAGCTTGTGAGTCTGATGATCCAATGTCAACGGGTCACGTCCCATAGCGTGGTGTCACAACGCAGGTGGCCGAGAACGAGAACGGCCACCGCGTCAT
>JBKQRF010000296.1:0-17626 GCA_052144055.1 Candidatus Limnocylindrales bacterium | reverse complement strand
CCTCGGGCGGGCCGGACGAGTGACATGCACCCCGACCAGCCGCCCGGCGGCTGCGGGCCGGGCGCGCGGCTGGGCCGCCGACGCCGGGCGGCTGGTCTCGGTGGCACCCGACATTGACGTCCAGTGGAGATCACAGTGACCAGCGACTCCCAGAGTCCTACTGTCCACCGTACGCGGAAAGCGGCCGGCCAGTTTCAGCATCGTCTGCCGCCCGACGTGGACGCACCCAACTCGGTACAACGGCGCGAGGACATCACACAGGCCCAGTACCGCGCGTGGATGGCCGAACCGCATGTGTGCCCAGCCTGCGCGTCTCCCAACGTCGCCATCGACGGCGGCTGCTTCGGCGGGCTCTGGTGTCTGGCGTGTCGGACCGAATGGCGCGTCACTAGATTCCCCGGCGGGGTCGATCCTGCCTGGTGGACACTGCGTGGCTAACGATGACAGCAGTCCCGTGGCGGGTAACTGGTGCTCACCCGCCTGCGTCCAGCCGCGGGCCAGGCAGGTGGTCTGATCCCCTCCGCCGCGTGTCTTTGCTAGCCTTGTCGACGTTCACATCCTTGATGCCCCAGCCGCGCATGGTGGGGAGCTGGCGAGGATGGCGGGGGGCTCGAAGCCCGAAACGATCAGAGCTGCAAGTGTCGGAGGAGTCCTCCATCTGAGTCGGTTGGGACCCCTATGGTCAGGTCGGTCAAAGGCCAACAGGCAGAGTCGCTGCCTCTGGCGACGCCGCGGCACGGCTCGCTGGCGCCGGGACCTCCTCGTTCACAGGTCCGACGCTCCCTGGAAGGCCTACGCGGGAATCCGGCAGCGGAGGGCACGATGGGTTGTCGTGATGGCGTGTCTTGGTGCGGGCTACGATCACGCCCACGATCGCTGCGAGTAGCGAACACCGATGAATGCGTATCTCATCACGGTGGAGGATCGAGCCGGGGTGCTCACGTGACTCTTGGAAGCCGCCGCCAGGCGCCATGTGAACGTCGCGCCTGCCTCTGGACTGGCGGATGGGATGAGGGGCCTGATCGCGCTTGGTTCGGATGACGAGGCCGGACTGCGGGCGGCCACCGCCGACGTCGGCTACACCGCCACCGCGATCGAGCTCGTGGTCGTCGAATTGGAGAACCGGCCGGGGACGAGTGCCGACGTCACGCGCAGACTGGTCGAGGCTGGCATCGATCTGCAGATCGCTGTCCCCGTGGGCATGAGGGGCGACCTGTCCAGATGGGGTTCGGAGCGCGCGATGCGGGCCTGCTCAAGCACGTCCTCGGCGTCTGACTCGGAGGAGAGGCACCCGGGCTGGGTGCACTCGCTTCCTGCCAGTGCGGTCAGAGCGATGCGCCGGGCCCTCAGTGCAGCGTCCTGAGCAGGCGGATCAGCTGCCGCCCCGGGACTTGCTCCACGGTCGGGGAGGGAAGGCTGAGCGACTCATGCGGACCGGGCCTGGACGGCAGCCAGCCGATCGTGGCGCCCGTCGATCGCGATGTGGCAGGTTGCTAACGGGCGCCCGAGCTCCGCCGGGAGCGCCATTGCAACCTGAACTTCCTCCGGTAGCGCCAGCGCCACACCGTGCTCGGAGGCCGCCGGGGTCAGCCGGGCTGAGACCATCTCTCGTCCAGCCACCACATAGCGTTCGTCGATCGCGTGCAGTAGCTCCGCCTTCGCTTCCGGGACGTCCGCGTGCTGCCACGTCTCGGCGAGGGTCGTCAGCCACTCCAGCGCCCGCTCGGCCGTCGTACCCACCCGCGGCTCCTCGTGGAGCGAGGTGAGCTCGGAGCGGAGCTGCGCCTGTCGGGCGAGGTACTCTGCATTACAGATCCAGTCACCTGGGGTCTGAAGGTCCAGACCCGGGCGGCTCGGATCTGGGACGCGACCAGCAAGGGGACCCCGATGGATGACGGATCGAGACCGCATATCCCCGCGGCTGAGTACCCGGAGCGCTGGCGTAGGGTCCAGGCAACGATGGCCGCCCTGGATCTTGATTTCGTGGTGGCCTATGCGGATGATCGGGCCTCGTTCGGGCCGGCTCATGCTCGCTGGCTGGCGGACTTCCCGGTCCACTTCGAACCCGCCTGCATCTTGATGCCCCGCCATGGCGAGCCGGTGATGCTAGTGGGACCGGAGAGCGACCAGTACGCCTTGGTGGCTGGTCGCATTGCCCACGTGCGGATCCTGCGCGAGCTGACCCACCCCGACGAGGACTATCCGTACGCTAGAATCCAAAGCCTCGCCGAAGTGATGGCCGAGACCGGTGGGGCATCCACCGCCAGGCGGGTTGGCCTTGGCGGCGGGGGCCTGATCGGAGCCGACGTCATGTCGGCATTCAGAGCCGCCCTCCCTGCGGCCGAGTGGGTGGACGTGGAGAACGTGCTGTGCGACCTGCGCGCTAGGAAGTCCCCGGCCGAGCTCGAGGTGATCCGGCATGCGTACAAGATCGCGGAGGTCGGTCTCAACGCCGGGGTCGAGGCCATAGGGCCGGGCGTCACCGAGCGGGAGGTCGCCGCAGAGATCGAGGCCGCGATGCGTCGGGCCGGCGCCGAGGGTACCGGCATTGACACGATCGTGGCCTCGGGGCCGAACACGCGGCCCATCCTCGCCCGGTCCACGTTCGCCCGCATCGCGCCCGATGACCTGGTGTTGCTGACCGTGGCCCCGCGCTACGAGGGCTATCACGCCGCGATTGGTCGAGCGGTGCTGGTGGGCGAACCCGGTCCGGAGGTCACGCGGGCGCGGGACACGGCGGTCCGGGCCCAACGGGCGGCTGCGGGAGCTCTAAGACCCGGCCGGGAAGGCCGCCAGGTGGAGGCCGTTGGTCGCGGCATCGTGGCCGACGCCGGTATGGGGCAGTACTTCCTCTACTCAGGCCTTCACAGCGTGGGCGTCATTGAGTTCGAGCCGCCGATCTTCGGCCCCAGCAGCCCGGTAATGCTGGAAGAGAACATGGTGATCTCGATCGACATCCCCGTGTTCAATGCCCCCTGGGGCGGCCTACGGATCGAAGACGGCTACGCGATCACCGCCACGGGTGCTGAGCCGCTCAATCGGACGCCCTATGAGATACAGAAGTAGGTGGCCGGCCGGACTGGGAGATCCGGTCTGGCAAGCAGGTGCGACGCGCGCTCTCCGGCGATCAGAGCGAGGAGCTCGGCAACTGCCGCCTGGGTCAGACGGGACGAGGGTTGATCCCGTATGTCCCATGCGAAGGTTCGTGCAAGCATAAGCATCACCGCGCAAACCAGGTGGGCGCCGCCGCAGGCTCGACGCGAGGGCGCCCAGTCGATGGATGAGCCCACGCTCAGTCGAGCAGCACGCGCTCGTGCCAGTGCGGCACCAGCGTCTCGAAGCCGAGCGACCTGACCTTCGGCTCGAGGGCTTCCTGGGCCTCGGGATCGCCGTGGACGATGAAGACTCGCTTCGGGACACCGGCGTCCCCCGGATGCCGGCCCTCCATGAAGGCGCCCAGCCACGTCAGGATGCCGGCTTCGTCGGCGTGCGCGGAGAAACCGCTGATCGACCGCACTTGGCAGCGCACTGGGTGCGTCTCGCCATCGATGCGGACGGTCTTTGCGCCGGCCTGGAGATGCGCGCCCAACGTGCCCTCGCCTTGGTAACCCACGAACAACAGCACCGCGCGCGCGTCACCGACGAGCTCACGCAGGTGACCGAGCACGCGGCCGCCCGTCAGCATGCCGTTTGATGCCACGATCATGTATGGGCGCGGCGCGAGCGAGATGGCTTGCGAGTCTCTGAAGTCATTCGTGATGATCTGTGACGGGAAATCCAGGGGCGCCTCGTGCTGCGCCAGGAGGGCGCGCGTCTCCTCGTCGTAGTAGTCGCTGTATCGCCGGTAGATGTCGCTCGCGTGCGACGCCATGGGTGAGTCGAGATACAAGCGAAGTTGTGGGATAGAGCCGGTCTCGACAAGCCGATTCAACTCCCACACGATCTCCTGGGTTCGCCCAATCGCGAACGATGGCACGAGCAGCACGCCATCGTGATCGGCGACGAGGCGGACCGCTTCGGCCAGCAGACGGACGGCCTCCGCCTGCGGCTCGTGCTCGCGGCCACCGTACGTGGACTCGACGAAGACGTAGTCGGCGTCGTGCACCCGCGTCGGGTCGCGAAGGATCGGGGTGCCAGCCTGCCCGAGGTCGCCCGAGAACACGAGCGTCCGGGCCGGATGACCGGGGCCCGGTTCCACCTCGAGCCGGATGGTCGCCGAGCCCAGGATGTGCCCGGCGTCCAAGAAGGTCGCGACTATGCCCGGCGCGACCGGCACCGACTGGCCGTAGTCGACCCCGTGGAAATGCTCGAGCGCGGCGTGCGCCTCGCGCTGTCCGTAGAGCGGTTCCTCGATCTCTGCATCGACGCCGGCCGGGGCGGTCAGGATGGCATGCTCGGGGTTGAGGCGTCCCATTGGTGTCGCGGCCGGCGGCAAGGTCCCGCCGCCGGTGCTCGGGTGGAGCAGTGCGGAAATCGGTTCGCCCAAGCTGTCTGCAGCCGCAGCGGTCCCTTCAGCCGAGGCGTCGGTTAGAGCGGCCGGTCTGACGGTCCCGTCGGCAAGGGAGACAGTCTCGTTGGCCGCCACCAGGCCCTCTTGCTCATGGAGCTTCTGCTCGCGCCTGAGCTCCTCCCTGGCCGCCCGTTCAGGGTGCCGCCGGGCCCACCGAGCTTCGCGCTTCGCGAATTCCTCCTGCAGCTTCCCGGAGTCCAGTAGAACCAAGCCGGCGAGTTCGACGGTCCCCCGAGTGGCGTAGATGGGCCCCGTGAACCCTTGCGCGACGACATGCGGAATGAGGCCACAGTGGTCCAGGTGGGCGTGCGTCAGAACGATGGCGTCGAGCGAGCCCGGATCGAACGCGAGCGGCACCTGGTTACGGACCACTTCATTCGGGCTTCCCTGGAACATCCCGCAGTCGACGAGGATGCGGGCACTGTCCGTGGTGACGAGGAACTGTGAGCCGGTGACGGTGTTCGCGGCACCGAGAAAGTGGACGTCCATGCGTGCATCGTGCCACGCACGGCGCTCTCGCGCGCTGTGCCTCACCGGGCGACCCCGCCGGGTTCCTGCCGCTACACTCTGTCGGCTGTGCCATCCGATAAGCCGGCCGGGTCACAAGACCCCTTCGCCGCCGGCCCCCTCGACCGTCTGCCTGCGCTCGCCGTGCTCCAGCACGCCGACGCGCTCGCCGGCCAGGGCGAGTACCAGCAGGCCGCCCCCTTCTACTCGCGGGTGGTCGGTCACCGCGACCCCGACCTGCATGTCGCCGCGCTGCTCGGACTCGCCGAGTGCCGCTACCGGATGGACGAGGAGGACGCCGCGGTCGAGACTTGGAAGCTGGCGACACAGGCGCCGGACACGCCACTGAGCTGGGTAGCCTGGCGCCAGCTGGCGGCGGCGCGCGTGCGGCAAGGCGACCTGCGGGGCGCCCTCGATGCCTACCGCGAGGCCGACCGGCGTGCACCAGCAGACGCGCGCGCGGAGATCGCCTCGCGGCTCGGCTGGCTGAGCAAGGAGCTGGGGGACCGGCGAGCGGCGGGGCGGTATTTCGGGCGCTCGCGTGCCGCGACCGACGACCGACCCGTCGTCACCTACGCGATCCTCACCGTCACCATCGCGATCGGACTCGTTCAGTTCTTCGGGGGCGCCGTCGGCGTGACGACCACGAATCTGCTGATGCTCGATAAGACGGCTGTAGCGCGGGGCGAGTACTGGCGGTTGCTCTCGGTTGTGCTCGTTCACGACCCGAGCGATCCCCTCCACCTGGCCTTCAACATGTATGCCCTGTACCTCGTAGGTCCCCTGGTCGAGCGCATCTATGGGCGTGCGCAGTACCTGCTGATCTACGTTCTCGCGGCCGTTGCCGCCTCAGTGACGAGCTACATCTTCCTGCCAGACAACGCGGTGGGCGCCAGCGGCGCGATCTTTGGCCTCTTCGCGGTGGTTTTCATCGCGTACCGAGTGCGCAATCCCATCCTCGGCCGAGGGGCCGACGCGCTCGCGCGTCAGATCGGTTTCCTCATCGTGTTCAACCTGGTGCTCGACGTTGGGCTGATCGGCGGGGGCGTGGGAATCGACATCTTCGCTCACATCGGCGGACTGATCGCCGGTTTTTGGCTCGGGCTCATCCTGCTGCCGACCGGACTCACGCTGGCAAGCCTGTGGCAGCACCCGGCTGGCGCGCCGAAGCCCGCTGCCGCGCCGGTGCCCGGGGTGCTGCGGCTGGCGGGCGTGCTGCTGCTGGTCGTGCTGCTCGCGGCCGGATTGCAGTTGGGCACAGTCATCCGCACGGGTAGCACGGGATTCATCGGGGAAAGCATGGGCGGGCTTGTCGCGCAGCGCGCCGCACCGGACGTCGACCCTCCAAGTGTCCTCGCCGCCACAGGTCGTGCGGGCGCCCGGGTCGTCTAGTCGGTTAGCCCGAAACGCTCCGCCTGACCGGCGCTGCCGGCTCCACGAGCAGGTCGCGACGGCTCCCGAACCGGTCGATGACCCGGTAGAAGTTGCGGCGGCCCAGGCGATTCCGCTCCGGCTCGGGCACGCTCAAGTGGCCGCGATACGCATGGCGGGTGGCGGGCAGGTCGATGCGCACGGCGCGGCGGTGACGAGCGGGCTCGCCCTCGTCGCGCAGCACCAAGCTCCACCAGATGTCAAGGTGCTGATCGCAGCGGAAGTGCTCGTCGAGCGGTCCCCGCGTTACGTAGTCGGAGCGTCGGAAGGCGAGCACGTATCCGTCGATGGCGTCCACGTCGCCGGGCCCTGCGTCGTCGAAGTGCCGAAGGTCGGACGACCGGACTCCCCAGCCGCCCGCGACGGCAACCGCCGGGTTACGGAGGACGTCGACGAGCGGCGTGACGATGTCGCCAGTCGGCTCGATGCTGGTGTCCAGTAGGACCACGACCTCTCCGGCGGACCGCCGGATGCCCGCGTTCTGGGCCGCGGCATGTCCCAGGGATGCGCTCGTCCAGACCTGCTCTGGGGTGCTTCCCGCCAGGCGCACCGAGGCCCCGTCGTCCAGGGGGCCCAAGGCGTCGGCCTGCTCGGGCGTGGGGTCATTAGCCACGATCACGACCTGTGTCCCGATCGGGGCGTAAGTCCGGATCCCGTCGAGGGTGCGAGCGAGATCCTCGGGCCAGCGGTCGGCTAGCAGCACTATCGTCGCCAGAGCCGTCGGTGGCTCACCGAGCAGCGATGGCACCGACTCGCTCGACCCGTAACGGACGCGTCCAGCGGTCTCGACGTCGGGTGGGTGCGCCGGCTCGAGCCGGAAACGGAGGCCTTGGTCGATGACCTTCCAGCCCGCTCCCTCGATCTCCGCCCGCAGCGCATCCGCGGCCGCCCAATTCCTCGCCGCACGGGCCCCGGCGCGTCGGCGGGCGCACTCCGCGATCTCGGGCGGAACGGGAACCTGAGTGAATGATCCGGTCATGTGGCGGCAGTCTATCCGACAAGTTCGCACGAGGGTCCGGCGTGATCCCCGCGCTCTCCGCGTTTGGGTACCCTTGTAGTGGTGAATCGCTCCCTCGTCGCCGTCCTGTTCGGAACGTTCACGCTGCGGTTCAGCACGGGGCTCACCGGGGCGCTACTGGTGTACTACCTGGCGGATCGGCCGCTTCACGGCGGCCAGCCCGTCGACCCCCTGGTCGTCGGCGTCCTTGCGGCCACGTTCTTTCTGGCGGAGCTTCTCTTGTCGCCGCCGTTCGGCGTCATCTCCGACCGCCTCGGCCAGCGCCCGGTGATGCAGCTGGGCCCCGGTTTTGGCGCCGTCGCCGTGATTCTGGCGGGCCTCACGACCAGCATTCCGCTGCTCGGAGTGACTCGCCTGCTCGAGGGTGGGTCCAGCGCCGCCAGCGTCCCCTCCATCCTGGGCTACATCGCTCGAGCTACGGCGCAGGACGAACCGCTTCGGGGGCGCGTCGTCGCACGGTTCGAGCTCGCCACGCTGGCTGGGCTGGGCGTCGGCCTAGTCGCCGGCGGGCCTCTCTACCAACTGCTGGGGCGGGTAGCCTTCTTCGCCAACGCGCTTGTGTACATCGGATCGTGGCTGGTCTACCGGTTCCTCGTGCTGGAGCTTCCGGCCCCGGTGACGGTCGCCGACAGGCCTTCGAACACCGGGTTTGCCCGCTACCGCGCGCTGCTGTCCAGCTCGCAAGTCTGGCTCCTGGCGCCGACCTGGATCGCTGTCAATGCCGTCATCGGCTTGTGGACGAGCCAGTCGCTGTTCCAGCTCGTGCGGCGAGCCAACATCCCTATCGCCCGTCACCAGCTGCTCATGAGAGGTTTCACGCCCACTCAGGTAAGCGTCGGCGTCGCCGTCGGGATGCTGGTGTTCTTTGCCGGGCTGCTGTACTGGGGCAGTCGTTTCCGTACGCTGCGGCGCACCACCATAATCTTCTATGGGCTCGCGGGCGGCACCTTCGCGGTGGCCTGCACGTTCGTCGTGAACCACAGCGGCGGGCAGCCGCTCGTCGTCACGATCCTCTTTGCGATAGCCGCCGCCGCCGGCCTGTTCGTGATGGCAGGTGCGACGCCGGCTGCGCTTGGCCTGCTGGCCGACGTGTCGGAGGCTCATCCGTTCGACCGGGGCGCCATCATGGGGTTGTACAGCGTGTTTCTGGCGATCGGTCAGATCGCCGGCAGCCTAATCGGCGGCGCGGCCGCGCGGGTGCTCGGGATCGACGGGCTGCTAGCGTCCTCCGTCGTATTGCTGGGGTTTGCCGTGCTCCCTCTGTCGCGGATGCGGGCGGTCGAGCATCTGCTGGACGCGGACGGCAGGCAGCCCAGCAAGGGGGTGGGGGCCCTCGGAGCCTAAGCGCGCGGTGTGCGTGGTCAACCGCGGATGAGGCGGGCGGCCTCCTCGACGACCGCAGCGGCAAACGCCGCAACTCCCTCGCGCACAAGCGCAGAAGGCGCCGCCCCCAGTTCGAACGCGCTGCCACCCAACCCGACGAATACACCGGGGGGCAGCGAGCCGCGGAGCGTCTCCGCAACCCCGAGCACCTCGCGCAGGGGCAGCATGTGCGACGACCGTGGAGCGTCGGCGCTCGACGCTACGCCAGTTAGCGGCAGACGGACGACGCTCCCGGGCGCAACACCGCGGACCGCGTCGATCACCACGACGGCCTCGTCGTCACCGACTGCCAGCAGGTGGTCCGGTTCGATCTGGTGGACGGGCCTTACCTCGACATGCCCGCGGAGAGACTCAAGTAGGCCACAGACCGGCACCGGCGGGTCGGCGAGGCCGTCGATCCAGCCACGGACCACGTCCGCCGCCAACAAGCCTGCCGCGTCGTCGCCGCGTGAAGTCTCGCCGCATGCCAGCACAAGGATCCGGCGGGGTGGACCGCCGGATCCGGGGTTCGACGTGGCAGCGGGGAGCTGCCCGGTCACGCTCCCTCGATGGTCAGGTCGAGGAAATGCGTGGCGCACGAGATGCACGGATCGTAGCTGCGGATCAGCTGCTCCAACCGCCGCGTTGCCTCCTCGTGCGCCAGGTCGAGGACTGCGGGCGCGAAGTCGCGCAGGTCTGCCTCGATCTGACCCTGGTTCTGGCTCGTGGGCGGGACGATCTGGGCGTGCGTAACCGCGCCCCGGGCATCTGTCTCCCAATGATGCCAGCAGATGCCCCGCGGCGCCTCGGATCCCCAGCCGGCGGCGCCGGCGCGGGGCGTCCACGGCTCAAAGGGCCTCGAAGGCCGCTGGTACGAGTCGATGATATCGATCGCCTCGGCGCAGTAGTGCACCAGCTCCACGCCGCGGGCCGCGATGCTCCAGAACGGGTTCCGCGCGATCTGCGCGGCCAGTCCGGTCTTGTCAAGGGCCTCCCGCGCGAGGGGATGCAGCTGGTCTGCCGCAATCGAGACTCGCGCGGACGGCCCGAGCTGGTATGTCTCGCCGGTCGCCGTGCGGGCGTGCAGGGCGTTGCTGCCCTCGTGATGCTCCTCGTGGAACACGGTGCGCCACTCCCCGATGCCGATGTCGATGGACCCATCGTGTGAGACGATGCGCCCCGCGAAGAGCGGGTACTCCGAGGGATGCTTGAGCGACACGAGGCGGACCTCGCGCTCGAACGGCGGGGCTTGAAACTGCGCCACGAACTCGAGCGTTGCCTTCGATTGTTCGAGCGCCGTGGCTAGCCTCGGGCGCATGGCCAGGAGGTCGTCGCGCGACGGCACGTGGTACAAGCCGCCGACCCGGACGTTGACCGGATGGATGGCGCGGCCGCCAACAGTCCGCATCAGGTCGTTGCCGACCTTCTTGAGCGCCAGGCCCTGCTCGACGACCGCGCGGTGGTCCTTCGCCAGGTCGATCGCGCTTGCGTACCCCAGAAAGTCGGGCGCGTGCAGTAGGTAGACGTGGAGGGCATGGCTCTCGATGTACTCACCGGCGTACAGTAGGCGGCGGAGCGCGCGCACCTGCGGATCGACCTCAACCCCGAAGATCGACTCGAAGGCCCCGGCCGCGCTCATTTGGTACGCCTCGGGGCAGATGCCGCAGATGCGCGCCACGATGTCCAGCACTTGGTCGGGGTACCGCCCCACGACTAATTGCTCGAAATAGCGGGGTGCCTCGAAGATCTTGAGCCGCGCTTCGGTCACCGCACCGTCACGGACGACGAGGTGGAGCGAGCCCTCCCCCTCGACGCGGGTGATGCCCTCGACCCGAAACGCTCGCTCGAAGGGCGGTGCCTCGGTCGTCATGTGTTCCCTCCAGCGCGCGCGACCGCGTCGTCCGGTGCCGACGTTGTATGGGCCGCCGCAGTCGTGCCCGGGACGCCGCCAAGCTCGGTGATTACGGCACGGAACGGCTCAGCGTAGCCCGTGAAGCCGGCGAACAGCCGTCCGGCCTCCGCAGGCGGCAGGCCCATCCCCATGAACTCTCGGCTGAGGCTGGCTGCGTTGGCCTGCTCGCGCGGACCGAAGCAGCCGTAGCACCCGCGGTCGAAGCCGGGGCAGAGCGACCCGCACCCCGTCACGGTGACGGGTCCTAGGCACGGGATCCCCCGCACGACCATTACGCAGACCCGGCCGGCTCGCTTGCAGTGGGCGCAGACCGCCTCGTCCGGCAGGTTCGCACGCCGCCCCGTTAGGAGCGCGGTTACGAACTCGACGAGCTGCTCGGCGCTGATAGGACAGCCCCGCAGCTCGGCGTCCACCTTGACGTAATCGGCAACCGGCTGCGCGGTGGCCAGCGACTCGACGTACTCGGGGTGCGCATAGACCGCGGCGCGGAACGCGTCGTGGTCCCGCCAGTTGCGCATGGCCTGGATGCCGCCGGCGGTGGCGCATGCCCCGATGGTGACCAGGAGCTTCGCCTCACGCCGGACCTCGAGGATCTGCTCCAGCTGCTCGGGCGTGCTGACGGACCCCTCCACCAGGACGACGTCGTACGGGCCGCTCGAACGATGGGTGCTGGCCTCGGGGAACTCGACGATGTCGATGCGCTCGGCGATGGCGAGCAGCTCGTCCTCGAGGTCCAGCAGCATCAACTGGCAGCCGTCGCACGAGGCGAGCTTGATGACCCCGAGCCGCGGGCGCGGCGTGGTGGCGGCGCGGCCCATCAGATGCCCTCCCGTCCGAACACGTCGCCCAGCTGCGCGAGCGAGAAGACGGGGCCGTCCTTGCAGACGAAGTACGGTCCCATCTGGCAGTGCCCGCAGAGGCCGACGCCGCATTCCATGTGGCGTTCCATCGAGACGAAGATGCGGTCCGGCGTCACGCCGTGCAACGCCAGTGTGTTGACGGTGGCCTGGATCATGCGCTCCGGGCCACACACGAAGGCGATGGCCTTCGTCCCGTCCCACTGCGCGTGATCGAACAGGTGCGTGACCACGCCCACGCGGCCGAGCCACGTCGCGTCGGCACGATCCACAGTGACGCCCACCTCGAGGTCGCCGCGGGCTGCCCACTTGGCGAGCTCCTCGGTGTAGAGCAGGTCACCCGGAGTGCGAGCGCCGTGGTAGATGCGCACGTCCTCGAACTTCGCGCGGTGCTCTATGATCTCGTCGATAACCGGTCGGAGGGGCGGCAACCCCATGCCCCCGCCCACAATCAGCACGTCGTGGCCCTCGGCGACGTCAACCGGCCAGCCACGACCGAGCGGAGCCGACAGCCCGACCTCGGCTCCGTGGCCAAGTCCGGTGAGGAGCGTGGTCGCTGGCCCCACCCCGCGGATCGTGAGCTCCATGCCGGTCGGAAGGCGTCGGGAAACCGAGATCGGCACCGAGCCCACCGCGGGTACGGACACCATCACGAACTCGCCCTGCACCTTCGACCAGTCGATGCCGTTCGGCGTCGACAGCGCGAGCGTCACCGTGTCCTGCGTCTCGTGCCGGGCCGTCTCTACGCGGAACACGCCCGTGCGCGGCGAGTGCGCCTCGGAGCCATGGCCGTTGCCCAGCACAATCTGTGGCGGCGGGGCGATGACGTTGAGTTCCACGCGAACGTCGATTCCCACCGGGCACCAGGTGATGCATCGGCCGCAGCCGACGCACCCGGAGGTTCCGAACTGGTCAATCCAAGTGGCGAACTTGTGTGTCAGCCACTGGCGATAGCGGTCCTGCACGCGCGGCCGGAAGTTCCCGCCGAGAGCCACGGCCGCGAAACCCTTGGTGAAGCAGGACTCCCAGCGACGCTCCGTCACCGACGTCTGTCCGTCGAGATCGGAACGCTGGCTGACGCTCGTGCAAAAGCAGGTGGGGCACGAGGCCGTGCAGTTGGTGCAGGCGAGGCACCGCTCGGCGATGTCTGCCCAGCGAGGGCTGTCCAGCTTAGCCATCAGGCGGTCGTGCAGGCCGGCGGCAACCACGGGGTCGCCGATCCGTTGGCGGGCGGCGGCAAGCTGGTCGGAACCCGCGGTGATCTGGTCTGCCGAGGCCTCCTCGAGGTCGAGCCGGTCGAAGATAGCCGACCCGGCTGGCGACCCGGCCGTAACGACGAAGCCCTCCTCTAGCTCGATCAGCGAGAGATCGTGGCCGCTCCGGATACCAGGACCTGTGCCCATCGAGGTGCAGAAACACGTCCCGGTGGGCTCGGCGCACTGCACCGCGACCACCAGCGAGTGGGCGCGCCTAGCGCGGTAGTCCTCGTCCGTGTACGGGCCGCCCAGGAAGACGCGATCCTCGATGCCGAGCGCGGCCAGTTCGCAGGCCCGCACGCCGAGGAAGGCGAGCTTACGGATTTCCTTGTGCACGGGGCCGAACGACAGGTGCCCGTCCTCGTCGCGCTGCGACCGGCCCATGCCGAGCGTGGGCGGGAACACGAAACGCTTCCACGACGTTGGGCCCACCGCATAGGCGAAAAGCAGGTCGTCACCACGGTCGACCAGGCGGTACGACCCGGGCGCCTGGTCGGCGCCGATGCCTTTGGGAAGGTCGCTCGCGGCCCGGATTTCGCCGTACACGATGGCGCCGTCCGCCACCTTGGGCCCGATCACGGTGCGACCGTCGTCGGAGAGCAGGTCGATGAGTCGCTGGAAATTGGCGCGCGGCAGGAAGCCGATCGCGCTTCTCGTCACGGTGGTCACGGTGTTCTGGCTACCTCGCCAACAGGTCAAGCATCTGGAGCCGGGTCGCACTCAACCGCCGCGATATGGCCTGCAGGACGCGCGGGTACATTTGGGCGGCTAGGTCGTGGTCTGCGGCGAGCGCCGCCCGCAGACCGGGCCCGTCGAGGGCGAGCACATCGACTGCCTGGAGCGCGACGACGTTGGATGTGGAGCGGTACGGAGGCACCAGCGCGGACTGGCCGAAGATGTCGCCGGGTTCGACGGTCAGGATCGTGATCCAGCCCTCCTCCGGCACGAGGGTACGCAGCGAGACGCGCCCGGAGAGCACGATGCCGAGCTCGTTGGCGAGCTGGCCCTCCGTGAGCAGGGTGGTCCCCGCTGCCGCCTGGTAGCGTCGTGCCAAGCCCGCGAGCCTCACCTGCGAGTCGGGCGGCAGGTTAGCGCCGAACCACGTCGCGTTCAGCAGCGCGACCAGCGAGGCGCTGTCATCGGTCCGGGGCTCGGGGCCCTCGGTCTGGGGCATGCGGTCGTCCTCCATTGGCGGGCAGGTGGGACACACGGCTGCTCCCGAATGGGACCACGCGGCTGGGGATCACGACAGGGCCTGCGGTCACCGTAACGCGGTCCGTCCGACCCGGCATGCCGCCCCGACGACGGCATGGCGCCGCATCGGTACCAGCGGCCGGGGGCGTGTCTCACGGGCGACCTGACCGGACTAGCATGCGGCGCATGGGGGCCGTCAGGAGCATCAGGAGTCAGCCGGGCCTGGTCCGGCTGGGCCCAGTCAGAAGGGCGGCGGTCTATGGGGCCACTGGGTCGCTGATGGAAAGCGTGTTCACCACGGCGCGCCTATCCCGCAATGCGCGAACGTTTCGGCCGTCCGGCCCCGCCTCCCTGTGGATGCCGCTCATCTACGCGCTTGCGCTGCCACTCTTCGAGCCGGTGCACGATCGCCTGCGACGATGTCCCGCCTGGTACCGGGGAGCGCTGTACGCCTCGGGCATTCTGACGGTGGAGGGCACGGCCGGCTGGGCGATGCGTCGCGCGACAGGACGCTGCCCGTGGGACTACACCGGCCGGACGCGGTGGCACCTGTCCGGGCTCGTACGGCTCGACTACGCTCTGCTCTGGGCGTTCGCCGGTCTTGGCGCCGAGTGGCTGCACGACGCGATGGTCGGCGGGGCGATCCCGCCAGCGAAGCGGCCGCCATCGCATGCGCTAGAATCGGCCGCCGTGGGCCGGTAGCTCAACGGTAGAGCAGCGGTCTCTTAAACCGCGGGTTGAGAGTTCGAGTCTCTCCCGGCTCACCACTTCCCCATCAGATGGACCCGCTTGGGCCCTTGACCCCGTCTTCACGGGCGACACGCGGTCCGCCCTCGTGGGCCACATGGAAGCGTCCGGGCGGATCGTGGTCGACTGCATCGATGGCTGGCGAGGCGGCCGGGGAAGCCGGTCCAGGTCGACGCTGCGCTCGACGCCGTGGCCGCCTTCGCGACCGCCCAAGACTGCGCCGCGGTCGTCACCGACCAGTACGCGGCCTAACCGATCCGCCATGGAGTCATGAGGAGCGGCCTCACCGCGCGCGAGGACCTGGATGAACGAAGTCTCGTCCGATCCCGTGGGCGCGGTGCGCCAGATGCTGTCTGCCAGCCGCCAATCCCGCGGCCGTCCTTGAACGTGGCCTAGGCAAGCGGCCGGCCAGGTGTCATCACGACGAGCGGGATCGGACGCTCGGTCCGCGCCTGGTGGCCCTCGTACCGGTGGCGGTTGGTGTCGTCCACGAGCCGCCAGAGGCGCGGGTACTCTGGGCCCCCCGGGGCGACCACGCGCGCGTGACCCTCTTCGCGATGCCGAGCGATCAGCAGGTTCGCGATGCCGAGCGATCAGCAGGCGCACGGCGGGGTCGGCGCCCAGATTGAGGAGTCACTTGGGGGACGGTCCAGCCCGTGGTTGGACGCGACCAGCAAGAAGTCGGCACCGTCGCGGGCGTAGGTCAGGGCGACGGTCCGCGGACGCCCAGCCCGTCGGCCCACCGTCGTGAGGAGGAGCGACGGCGTGCCGGGTAGTCGGTGGCCGACGAGGCCGCCCCACCCTTCGTAGAGCGCCTGATGGATGCGCGGGTACGCGCGCTGCAGCGAGTGCGCAGCAGTCACCGTGGCATCCCTCCTGCCTAACAGCGGATCGGTCTCTGACAGGCGGCACGACAGCGCACCCTCCCGTCGGAAGCCGCCACCTGACCGAGTCGCGCGGGTCTGGTCTATAGGATCCGCGTCGCACTTCGATCTCCGCCAGCCGGACGCCTTCGTCGCAGCCGTTGAGCGCGTCGAGCGGCAGTCTGGGCAGCGCCCCAGCGGGTGGACGCATAGGCGCTGGGCGAGGCGTCCAGCACGCCGTCCATCACCGTGATCGGATAGCGAACAGTTCCGGGCGCGCCGATCCTAACCGCGAAGCAGCTCCTCCAGCGCCACCGCCAACGCCTGGTACTGCGCGGCCGAGTTGTACAGCTGGGCCGAGATGCGCAGCAGTCGTCGCGGGACCTGCTCCCCCGCCACCCACGCCTGCGGCCACGGGAGGACAGGCACCTCGATCCCGAAGCGCTCGCGGAGGACCACCTGCAGCGGGTCGTCATCGAGAGGTGAGAGCGCAGTGCTGAGAGCAGGTTCGCCCGGTAGCAGCACGGCCGCCATCGATCCCAGCATCTCGTCGGGAGCTGGTGGAGGCACACCGAGAGTCTGGCAGATCGCATCGCGCCCCAGGCGAGCGAGCCGGCCGTTCGCCGCCATCACCGCGGACCAGCCCCCCGGCATCAAGGAGTCGACACAGCGGATCGCCGCCGGGATGCATAGATAGGCCGTGGGGTCCAACGTCCCCGTCCAGTCGAACTCGAGGCGGAAGCGGGGTCGGTCGGTGCGAGTCGCGTTGGCCCCGTGCGAGATGGCAAGCGGGCGGACGGCGGACCTCAGGTCGGCACGAACATAGAGGAACGCGGCGCCCTTCGGCGCGCACAGCCACTTGTGGGCGTTGCCCGTGTAGTACGCGGCGCCGAGCGCGTCGAGATCGAGCGGGAGCATGCCGGGCGCGTGGGCGCCGTCGACGAGCGTCTCAACGCCGCGGCGGCGCAGCTCGGGCACGAGCTCCCCGAGGGGCAGGATGAGCGCGGTCGGACTGGTCACGTGGCTGAGCAGCGCCAGGCGCGTGCGCGGCGTTACGCACGCGAGGATCGCCCCCAGCGCCTCGCCCGGCGAGCGGATGGGGAACGGGATCGGCGCCACGACCACCCGCGCGCCGTCCCGTTGCGCGGCGAAGCGAAGCGCGTTGACGCTCGCGTTGTACTCATGGTCGGTGGTCAGTAGCTCGTCGCCGGGCGCGAAACGGAGCGAGCGCAGCACTGTATTGACGCCTGCCGTCGCATTCGACACGAACACCAGGCTCTCGGGATCACCGCCCAGGAACCGGCCCAGCTCCACCCGTGCGGCGTCGAGGAGCCCTTCGAGCTCACGCGCCAGGAATGCCACCGGCTGGCTCTCCAGACGCTCACGCAGCGACTGCTGGGCGGCCAGGACCGCACGCGGGCAGGCCCCGAACGAGCCGTGGTTCAGGAAGAGGGTCCCGCGCTCGATGAGCCAGTTTGCTGCGAGATCCATGTCCGGCGCCGGCGACTGGTGCACAGCCGACCAGCGCTCGTCAGTGGCGCCGCGGGGCCCGCCGCCATCGAGGGCTCGATCCAGATTGCGCATAGCGTCCTCGTTCGACCGCCAGGGCATCCCCCGGGCCTAGGGCACCCGGGCCGCCGGGTCATGACGCTCTTCGTGCCAGACAGGAGCGTCTCAAACTGCATCACCCATTCTCTCGGATACGGAGTGTCACCGCGGCGCGCGCGGCCTTGATCCCGGTGAGCTGGCCCATCTGCTGGAGGCGGAACGTGCTGCGAACGTCTCGCTGAGCTGGGCGAGCGCGCTACCGGGTCGTGGCCAAGAGGGCGAGCGAGAGCAGGACTTGCCGCGCGAGCCAGCCCGCGGTACAAGTGCCGCACAGGGAGGTAAGGCATGCTGCGCGATACGCTGCGGATCATCGCACTGACCTGCGCGGTGGTGGTCCTGATCGCGCTTGACGCGAGTCCGG
>JBKQRF010000295.1:0-2596 GCA_052144055.1 Candidatus Limnocylindrales bacterium | reverse complement strand
GTGCGGCGTCAGCCGGGCATTAGCATGCGACATGAGGGTCCCTTCTTCGACTGTGGCTGCAACACCAACAGCCGAACGATAGGGGCCCTCAGCCCGTCAACAACCTGAGTGGGAACCAGAGCTAGCTGGCGATGGACCCCGCCACCGGGCGATCCTCCATGGCGTGCAGCACTTCGAGCAGCCTGGGCTCCGCATCCTTGCGGATGCGCAGCCGCGCGATCGTTCCGTACATAGCGTCCTCCTCCTATCCATTTGTTGGGAACCGGGCGCTCGATAAGGTCACCCGGTCCGACACGAGGGCGACGTTGGCGTTGCTGGTGCTCGATGCTGGCGCAGCCACCGGGAGCGCTCAGTGCTCGCGAGCGGGCCGCCCCTCGCGAGCACGGCAGCGCTGCGGGCTCCACGCAGTCACGGCTTGATGTTCTGGTTGACGCGGAAGAGGTTGTCGGGGTCGTAGGTGCGCTTCACCTCGACCAAGCGGGCGTAGTTGCCCCGGTAGTTCGCCCGGATGCGGTCCTGGTCGTCGCCGGCCATGAAGTTGATGTAGCCGCCCTCCTCCGACAGGGGGGCGGTGGCCGCGTAGTAGTCGCGCACCCAGGCGATGTTGGCGGCGTTCTGCGAGGGGTCCGGCCACATCCCCGCGATGACCGGCGCGAAGTTGGCGTCGCGGTAGGCGAAGGCGGTCGCCTCGCTGGCCACCTCGTGGCAGGCGCCGTTGATCGGGTAGATGTGCACCGTGGAGTTCACCGTCGGCACTCGGGGGCCGAAGGCGAGGTGCTGCTCGATCGCCGCGTCGGACAGCTCCCGGACGAAATTCGCCTTCCAGTAGTGCTGCAGGCCGGCCGGCACGAGCGCGTCGAACGCGCTGTTGAGCGCCGGGTACGGCATCGGCCCGACGTGCTCGGCCACTACCGGCGCGACATCGTGCAGTGGCTTGAGGATCGCCTCGCCCTGCTCGAGGGGGCCCGCCCAGCAGGCCACGAAGGCGAGGAACGTCTCACCGTGGCGCGCCTCGGGGATGAAGGGCAGGGGCGGTGCGATCTGCCAGGCCGGGAACCCGCCGAACGCCCGCGGCGCGTCGGCGATGAACTCGCGGAAGAAGCGCAGCACGGCGGCCGCGTCCGTGACCTCGAAGAACATCGGGCCGCCGTAGATGTCCCTGAGCGGGTGGAGGCGGAACTCCAGGGCCGTCGCCACGCCGAAGTTTCCCCCACCGCCCCGGATGGCCCAGAAGAGGTCGGGGTGCTCGGTCTCACTGGCGGTCAGCGTGCGACCGTCGGCGGTCACGATCTCCGCCGAGACGAGGTTGTCGCAGGAGAGGCCGAAGCCGCGGGCGAGGTAGCCGATCCCCCCGCCCAGCGTCAGGCCCGCCACCCCGGTGGTGGAGATGATCCCGCCGGTCGTCGCCAGGCCGTACTCGTGCGTCGCAGAGTTGAAGTCGCCCCAGGTGGCCCCGCCCTGCGCACGGGCCGTTCGCTTGGCCGGGTCGACCGTCACGGCCCGCATGCCCGACAGGTCGGCGACCACGCCATCATCGACGGTGCCGAAGCCCGGCACGCTGTGGCCGCCACCGCGCACGGCGAGGGGCAGCCCGGACTCGCGCGCGAAGTCGACGGCTGCGGCCACGTCGCCCGCCGTCGCGCACTGCACGATCGCCCGGGGATGCTGGTCGATCATCGCGTTGTACACGCGGCGGGCCTCCTCGTAGCCGTCGCCCGCTGGCGTGATCACGCGACCCGTGACCCGACCTCGCAGGGCCTCGATCGTCGGCTGGCTCATGGCGCTCCCCCCTTTCCGCACGCGCCCACAGCGAGGCGCAGGCGCGTTCGGACACGCGACGGGCCGGTCTCGCCAGTGGCTCGACGCGGCACGCTTGGGCGACCGTGGGACGCTGCCGCGTGTCAGAGCCTCCCCTCGATGGGGTCGATTTTCCCGTCCCCGTCAAGTGGAGGCGGCCAAGTGTCGTTGCTCCGTGAATCTGTCAGTGCCAATTGCTCAGTGACAGTCATTCACGCCACCATCCCGGCGCACGACCTGGAGCGTGCCCGCACGTTCTATGAGACGGTGCTCGGCCTGACGCCGGCGTCCGTTGCACCAGGTGGCATCTTCTACGCGGGACGGAGTGGCAGCCGCTTCCTGCTGTTCCCCTCGTCCGGTCGCGCCTCGGGCGGTCACACGCAACTCGGCTTCCTCGTCGACGACATCGAGGCGGAAGTGGGCGCCCTGCGACAGCGTGGCGTGACGTTCGAGTCCTACGACATGCCGCACTTCGATGCCGCCACCTCGATCGCAACGTTCCCCGGCACCCGCAGTGCCTGGTTCAGGGACACGGAGGGGAACCTATTGGGGATCGTGCAGATGACCAGCGAGGGCTAGGGGAAAACAGCCGCCATCCTCACCGGGTGCTGGGCGACAAGTGTGGAGGTTCCCCGCGGAATGGTCGTGGCTGTCTCGACCGTGCTGGAACGTTCGAGCCGTGCCAATCGACCAAACGTTCAGGATTGACACCGGTGCAGCGGGGGGTTGTAGGGTAGTCGGCAGTCGATCTGCCCTCCCGGCGTCCCGGAGGTGAGATGCGCACGACGAACGTGGTCAG